>CAKZYL010000140.1 GCA_937884705.1 uncultured Roseovarius sp.
GGCCAGTCTGGGCACTTTCTCAGCCGCCACTACGATGACATGGCGCAACTCTGGCGCCGTGGAGAATACATCCCGATGTCGCTCGACCCCGATCTGGCGCGTGCTGCGGCGACCGGGATAACCATCCTGACCCCGCAACAGGCGCCGCAATAAGCTTTGACCGCGTGGCCCATGGTGACTAGCTAGATCCCCATGGATGTGCGCCAAACACTCGACCCGCCCGTGGTGCGTGTCTCCAACCTTCGGGTGGATTTCCGAAGTCGGGCAGGCACGTTCACGGCCGTCGAGAATTTGTCCTTTGATGTCTCGCCCGGTGAAACACTCTGCATTGTAGGCGAATCCGGGTCGGGTAAGTCCGTCTCGTCGCTGTCTCTGATGCGCCTGGTCGAGTTTGGCGGTGGTGCGATCACCGGCGGGCAGATGTTGCTCGACAATATTGATCTTGTGGACGCGCCTGATCGCGAAGCACGCAAGCTGCGTGGCAACCGCGTCGCGATGATTTTTCAAGAGCCTATGACGGCGCTCAATCCCGTCTTCACGGTGGAGCGTCAGCTGACGGAAGGCGTGCGCCTGCACCGTGGTCTCAGCAAGTCTGACGCGCGCAAAACGGCTTTGAAATTGCTGCAAGAGGTGCGCGTTCCCGAGCCTGAAAAGCGGTTGCGTCAGTACCCTCACGAGCTTTCCGGCGGCATGCGCCAGAGGGTTGTCATCGCGATGGCACTGGCTTGCGAGCCCAAACTGCTCATTGCCGACGAGCCGACCACCGCCCTTGATGTGACAACGCAAGCCGAAATCCTCGCCCTCATCGACAGGTTGAAACGAGAGCATGGGACGGCAGTAATTTTCATTACCCACGATATGGCTGTAGTGGCCCAGATGGCCGATCGCGTGGTGGTGATGCGGGACGGTCTCAAAGTCGAAGAGGGGGTGGTTGAAGAAATCTTCGCAAAACCCCTAGAAGATTACACAAAAGAGCTGTTGAACGCCGTGCCGCGATTGGGCGCAATGCGCGGCCACCCAGTGCCGAAGCTTGAGGCAGACAGGCCGCTCTTAGACGTGCAAGAGCTGGTCACACGCTATCCCGTCAAATCCGGTTTTTTGCGGCGTGTCACGGCTCGGATCCATGCGGTAGAGGATGTGTCCTTCTCTCTCTTTGCCGGCGAAACCCTGGCCTTGGTGGGCGAATCTGGATGTGGGAAATCCACCGTGGGGCGATCTGTTCTGCGGCTTGAAACGCCCCAGCATGGCCAGGTGATGCTGGCGGGCAAAGATCTTCTGGCTCTTAACGAGGCCGATCTCCGCGAGGTCCGCCGCGACATGCAGATGATCTTTCAAGATCCCTATGCCAGCCTCGATCCAAGATTGAAGATCTCGGCGCAAATAACTGAACCATTGCGAAATTTCGACATTGGCACGCACGAAGGCCGTGCGATAAAGGCAGCTGAGCTGCTGGACCGTGTGCACTTGCCCCGCTCCTACCTTGACCGGTATCCGCATCAGCTTTCGGGCGGAGAGCGTCAAAGAGCGGCCATCGCGCGGGCGCTCGCGCTTGAGCCCAAGCTGATTGTCGCGGATGAGCCACTGAGTGCGCTTGATGTCAGCGTTCAGGCCCGGGTTCTCGATCTCATGCAGGACCTGCAACGCGATCTTGGGATTGCTTACCTGTTTATCAGTCACGATATGGCCGTGGTCGAGCGGATCAGCCACCGGGTGGCCGTCATGTATCTGGGCCGCATTGTTGAGCTCGGCCCGCGAGATGCTGTGTTTGAGCGCCCGCAGCCCGCCTATACCCGCGCCCTCTTGCGTGCGGTGCCCGTGCCGGATCCGACCAAACGCCGCACATCCGTGCCTGAATTTAAACCTGTCCCATCACCTTTGCATGATCTTGGGCATCAGCCGAAGCGATCTGTCTATGAAGAGGTGGCGCCTGGCCACAGGGTTCTGATAACAGACTGCGGATATTAAGGCTGAAAGGAACGACCATGCCCGTCAAAAACCGATTTGCCGAACTGCACGATGACATCACGGCCTGGCGCCGTGACATACATGCCAATCCTGAATTGCTGTTTGATACCCATCGCACCAGCGCTTTGGTCGCTGAAAACCTCAAGACGTTTGGCTGCGATGAGGTGGTGACCGGGTTGGGCCGCACGGGCGTTGTGGGCGTCATCAAGGGACGGGAAACGGGATCGGGAAAGGTTGTGGGGCTTCGGGCCGATATGGATGCGCTGCCGATCGAAGAGCAGACGGGGGTTGATTATGCCTCTGAAATTCCAGGAAAAATGCATGCCTGCGGTCATGATGGGCATACCGCGATGCTGCTCGGGGCGGCGCAGTACTTGGTGGAAACCCGAAACTTTAATGGCACTGTGGTGGTGATTTTCCAACCCGCCGAAGAGGGTGGCGGCGGCGGCAGAGAGATGTGCGAGGACGGGCTGATGGACCGGTTCGGCGTGCAGGAGGTCTATGGCATGCACAATTGGCCGGGCGTTCCCGTGGGGGAGTTTTCAATCCGACCTGGGGCGTTTTTCGCAGCCACTGACAAGATCGAGATTACGGTGGTCGGCAAAGGCGGGCACGCGGCCAAACCGCAAGAGACCATCGACCCTTCCGTGGTCGCCGCGCATTTGGTGACGGCCTTGCAGACAATCGCCAGCCGCAATGCTGATCCGATTGCGCAATTGGTCGTGTCGGTCACCTCGATGGAAAGCTCGAGCCATGCGTTCAATGTGATCCCGTCATCGGTGCGGCTGGGCGGCACGGTGCGCACGCTTTCTGGTGAGATGCGTGACATGGCCGAGGCCCGGATGGGAGAGCTATGTCAACACATCGGGCAGGCGTTTGGGGCAAGGGTCACGCTGGACTACGAGCGCAACTATCCCGTGATGGCCAACCATGCTGACCAGACCGCCTTTGCCGCAGACATGGCGCGTCGTGTCAGCGGCGCATGCGCTGACGCGCCTTTGGTCATGGGAGGTGAGGATTTTGCCTTCATGCTTGAGGAGCGCCCTGGCGCGTACATCCTGATGGGCAATGGCGACAGCGCACCGGTGCATCACCCCGAGTACAATTTCAACGATGAGGCGATCCCGATGGGGTGCAGCTGGTGGGCGGAGATCGCGGAACAGCGCATGCCACTATAGACAGATTGTCAGCTCAATCAGGTTCCGCAAATTCTGACCAAAGCTTTTCATAAGTTTCCGCGATACCAGAGGCTTCGCGATCAATGCTAAAGTGCATTTCCGCAATCTCGCGCGCGGACACAGACATCTGGCTCAAGCGGGATGCATCAGACAGAAGAGCGTGGATATCATCCGCGGGCGCATCAGTGATCACGCCACCCTGTCCCTGTGCGGAGAACTGCCGGTAGTACCCTTGATCGGTTGCCACAAATGGCACCCCCGATGCCATACCTTCGAGCGGGGTCATCCCGTAGCCTTCATATCGGGGCAGTTGGACCACAAGCGACAGCGCACGCATCACCTCTGGAAGATCGTCTGCGGCAATTTCACCTGGAAAGACAAATCGGTCGGTCAGGTCAGATTTGGCGATTTTGCCCTTGATATGATTGAGGAATGTCTCATCTGATTTGGCGGCGCGGCCAATCACCAAAGCGGTTGCGTCCGCGTGTTTTGGGAGCACCTCGATCATCGCGTCTACGAAGCGGTCCGTGCCTTTTTCAGGGCGAATGCGGCCAATCGTGGCGATGCCGTGCTTGCCGGGATACCCCGTTGTCGCCCATGCCGCGGCTCGGTCGGGTGCGGGCGAAAAGCGGCTCGTCTCCACCCCGTGCGGCACCACTGCACGCACATGGGGAACAAAACTCGCAGCAAGCTTTGTCGTGGCGATCACTGCGTCCATGCGCGAGATTAGCCAGCGCGGATAGGCGGAATGCCGACGGATCGCCGCAGAGGCGAATACGATCTTGATCGGCAAACGCA
>CAKZYL010000141.1 GCA_937884705.1 uncultured Roseovarius sp.
CGCGTTGCGCCAAAGACCTGGATCGCAGCTTTTGGCGCAACACACTGCAATATATGAGCGTTGCGCGCGCCCAGACTTTATTTGATGTTTCAGGTCAAAGGCGGGACGCATTAAGCCAAGCGCGCAGCGGTCGGACAGGTTCTGCCGTTGAGCGGCGGCCGCGCCCAAAAGCGAAACCTGGCTCGCGTGAGCTTGGGGCCGCGTTTTGCGCCAATCTATCGGTCTGGTTTTGCGCAAAACCCTTTAGCCGGGGTTTAGGCCACTTGGGTCAAGGTAGGACACGGTCGGGGGCTGCAATTCCCTGATCAGTTTGCGCTGCATCGCCCGTTGAAAATCGGTGAAATCGGCAGCGGGTTCGCCGAAGGCACCAAAACCTCTGAGCACATAGGCCTCGTAGTATTCCATCAAGGTCTTGAGGTTGTGACGGTTTTTGTTCACGTTGGCGGGCCCATCAGGACCGATGACCAGCCCGTTGATCACAACCTGACCGGTTGCCTCTTCGGTTATGTCCTGAGGGTGCAGTCCGATATTGGCTGGTCCATCGCCGGAAATGTCCAAGGTTTTTTGCCAGCATTCGGCCTGTGCCTCGAGCTCTTTCACGCCGTAAAGCATGGCCGCACCGATGGCGGTGGAGGGGTTATCCACTGGATTGGCGCGGGTGGCGAAGAGCTGCTCGGCCACCTGAGCCAAGTCTTGCCTGGTTCGGATTTCTGTCCATCCGACAATCTGGCGCTGGTGGAGGCGCGCGCTCCACTCAAAAACCATCAGGCGCACATGAGCGTCCGGCATCATCAGGAAAGCATCCGCCACGGCATCGTCCAAAAGCGCCCGGGCCACGCCGTCCATTTGAAGGCGGTACTCTGAGGCATCAACGGAGCCTGAGACATCTAGGCCCAACGCCAAGGCCTGTCGGCATTGCGCGACCGCAGGACACGAGAGCGCCGAAAGTGCGACGCTCAAGAGGACTGCACGCGCCAGGCTCATCCGCCGTTCGCCCGGGGCTGTGATATGGCGCGGCTGACCACCAGATCGCTGACCTCGCGATAAAGCTTGCGTGTCATGGCCGCGCGGAAATCTTCATACCCTGCTGCCGTGATCATGAAAGCTTGGCTGCCGTGTAAAACTTCGGTGAGGTAATACTCTTCGACGTCCGGATCATCGCCCAGCACAACCAAGCCGTTGACCGTCACGCCCGCGAGGTTGAAGTGCCGATAGGCTTCACGTGGTCCGTAGCGGTCATTGTTGACCCCGTCGCCGGAGACATCGATCACTTTGCGCTCACAAAAGGGCGCGCGGGCCAAAAGCTGCGCACCAAAACCCAGGGCAGGGCCGATGGATGTCGGGAAATCATCGTGGCTCCGCTCCATCTGCGAGATGGCGACAGCGGCGCGGTTGATATCGCCGTGCGATTGCAGGATCGCCCAATCGAGCTGCAAGACCTGCTGGCCAAACCCGCTCCATTCATAAACGGCGAGGACGACATATCCCTGACCGCCATAGAGAATGGCATCGCGCACCTCACTGGCATCCAAAGCGGCGGCTAGGCCATTTTTCTGCAGAGCATATTCATCTTCATCGACCGAGGACGACACATCGATCGCCAAGGCCAGCGCGAGGCGGCATGCGTCTTGGGCTGCGGCGGCCGCACCCCATACCCAAGCCACAAAGAAGATCGCAGCTTTTACCAATGGCCAGTGTTTTCCATGCTTGACCATGGTTCTGCTTGCGGCAGTGGATCGCCGGCCTGCAACAGCTCGACCGAGATGTTGTCGGGGCTGCGCACGAATGCCATGCGGCCATCGCGGGGAG
Source organism: uncultured Roseovarius sp. (assembly GCA_937884705.1). Classification (GTDB taxonomy): domain Bacteria; phylum Pseudomonadota; class Alphaproteobacteria; order Rhodobacterales; family Rhodobacteraceae; genus Roseovarius. Next base: position 1,810 of record CAKZYL010000141.1, read on the forward strand.
GGCGGTTTATCGTGATCCCGTTGTCCATCAAATGCTGGCACATCTCGTAGATGTTGCTAACGCTGTAGGCCAGATGCCCGAAATGCCGGCTGTCACTGGGCAGCTCGTCATCGCCGTCCCAATTGTAGGTCAACTCGACCGGGCAATCCTCCTGCCCCTCAGGCGCCATGAAAATAAGGGAAAAGCGGCCGCCTTCGTAATCGTTGCGACGGGTTTGTTTGAGCCCGAGCAATTCGTAAAAGCGCATCGACGCGTCCAGATCCTTCACCCGGACCATTGTGTGCAAGTATTTGATATCCATCAGGCGCCTCCGCTGTCTTTGCCTCATGCAAGGATAAGCCACAGCAGGCGCGTGTCGAGGCCGAAAGATGTGTGCCTAAGGCGTTTCGAGAAAACGTGAATCACAGCTTTTCTCGAAACGCTGTTCACAGCTCCCAAGAAGCAGGCGTTTCGACTGCCAACGATGTCACAAGATAAAGTCGAACTGCTTTAGAATTCGGAACGGATGCCCACCGACACACCCGTCTGATCCACGTCAAAGCGGCTGACATTGGATCGGCTGCTTTCGGATCTGAGCGTGACCACCGGGACAAAGCCCATGTAGCTGAT
>CAKZYL010000142.1 GCA_937884705.1 uncultured Roseovarius sp.
CCGGACTTCTATGGCGCGTATTGCAGAGATCTGGACGGCAACAAAATGAGCTTTGTCTTCTTCGATGAGGGGACTGTGTCCTGACCTGAGCGGCTTAACGTTTTGATCTTGAACGTGAGCCGCGCGCGCTAAGCCTCGGGTGAAATCGATCTTGATGCCTGTCCAAGATCTTTGTGCCGATCAGCCATTGGCGAAGTTTGACAGGTGTCAAACCCGCCCGCTCGGTGCCATAACGGACGATATCACCGCCGCCAGGACCAATGACTGAAGTGCCGCCACGGATGTCGGTCTGCCTGTAAATCGCGTCATCGCGAGTGGTTTCGATCGCTATCTGGCCAGCGGCAAAGCCCGCCATGCGGTCGCGGTTTAGACTTACGCGAGAAAACGAATGCAGCGCGCAAAGCTCACAAAGCTCAGGCCGGTCGGGCCGGGCACCATGACCATTCAAATGCGTATGGTGCAAAGAGGACACGTCTAAAAGTTTCCATATTGCGCGCTTGATTGGCGCACTTTTCTATTCAATGCTCAAAATATGAGCAGTGTAAAAAAATGGATCGCGGTCTTAATCGCGGCACAAACCCTGCCAGCTATCGCCACGGAGGGCCCTCGGCTGACCGAGACTATGGCTGTTTGCGCAGGGCGCATGTCTGCGGAAATGGAGTTTGCGTGGCTGCGCAGCGATCCCGAAGCTGACCGGCTCGAGGAACAGCGACGTCGCTTTGTCGAAATACTCGAAGCTCTTGGGCCCGCGACAAACGCAATGGAACAATTGGCCATGCGGATTGACGCAAAGATGGCCCATGCCGGATTGTTGACCACAGCGCATTTCGGGACGGATAAAGCCCGCTCTGCCTGGGCGAAACGTCACGCGGTTCTGCAACGGAAAACCTGTCAGAACATGCTGCTTGAAAGTTAAGGTTGCACGTCGCGTCGTTACACGTCGAAAAAGACCGTCTCGTCTTGCCCCTGCAGATGGATGTCAAACCGATAGGTCGCGATACCACCCACAGGGCGCCGCGCTGCGATGAGCGTGTGGTCCCGGCCTTGTAACTTTAGATGATGCAGCACCGGATCAACCGCATTTGCCGCGGCCTCATCATCGAAATAGAGCCGCGTGTGCAACCCGACATTCATCCCGCGCGCCACCAGCCAAAGCGCCATGTGAGGGGCCTGCTGACGGTCGTCATGCCGCGCCACGCCCCCGGGCTTCACAGTCTCAAACGCCCATTCCCCGGTTTCGAAATCAGGGATCACGCGGCCCCACCCCCGAAACCCCTGTTCAACCAGGTTGTTGCCACGCGTCGCGTAGTGCCCCTGTGCGTTGGCCTGCCAAACCTCAATCATCACGTCTTTGATCGGCTCCCCATCGCCATCAAAGACGATGCCTTCTACGCGAATACGCTCGCCTTGGGCGTGCGGCCCCGCGATGTCATGGCCCAACTCCGCCTCATAGATGTCAAACCCCGCCGCACCGGGTGCCAGGCCGATATGCACGAAAGGCCCGGCTGTCTGGGACGGCGTTTCTTTGAAATCATCCGCCATGGGCGTCATCCATCTCCTTCGGGGCGGCTTTCAAACCGCGTGGCATCGCACCCTCGCAGGACAATGTCGAACCGGTACGCGATGGCATCAAGAGGCAGCGACGCATCGAGATCGAGCTTGGCCACCAAACGATCCCGCGCAGCCTGACCGGGCACCGCGTTCACGATGGGACATTTCGCGACCAGCGGGTCACCTTCAAAATAGCACTGCGTGATCAGGCGCTGCGCGAGACCGGCGCCAAAGAGCGACAGATGAATGTGGGCGGGCCGCCAATGTTCGCTCCAATTGCGCCACGGATAGGCGCCGGGCTTAACCGTCATGAAGCGATACCACCCTTCCGCATCGGTCAGCGTGCGGCCGCAGCCGCCAAAATTGGGATCAATCGGCGCAAGATAGGTGTCATTCACATGACGGTACCGCCCGCCTGCGTTGGCCTGCCAGAGCTCAACCAAGGTGTGCGGCACCGGGCGCGCGTTTTCATCGAGAACCCGGCCATAGAGAATAATCCGCTCGCCAATCGGGCTTTCGCCGGGCCGCGCATAGTTTTGCAATAGGTCATTGTCCTGCGGGCCAAGATCACCCGGTCCGAAAACCGGGCTTGAACACTCACCGATCCCGTTTTTCAACGGCACAAGCGCAAGACGCGGCGAGCGTGCCACCGACGTGCGATAATCTGGCGTGAGCGCGGGTGGTTGCCATGCCCAGTCTCGTGGATTGAAATCACGCAGGTCAGGCTGAGCGGTGTCACGCGCTTGGCTGGTCTCATCTACGGGTTGGCTCAATCGCGCTCCATCTCCTCGTAGGTTTGCTTGGCAATTTTCAATGCTCGGTTTGCCCGGGGCACACCGGCATAGATGGCCACGTGTTGAAACGCTTCTAGCACATCAGACTTGCTGGCTCCGGTGCGCGATGTCGCCCGGATATGCATTGGGATTTCATCAAAATTCCCCGATGCCGCGAGCAGCGCGAGTGTCAGCATAGAGCGTTCGCGCGATGTGATTGCGTCACTGGCCCAAACGGTTCCCCATGCGCCTTCGGTGATCAGATCTTGGAATGCAGTGTCAAAGGCTGTCTTTTCCGCCTCGGCCCGGTCGACATGCGCATCGCCCAGTACCGCGCGACGGACGCGCATACCCTGCTCGTATTTTTCAGACATGAACAACAGACCCCAGCATCATGATGCAAAATCACATTTGCCCAGAGCTTAGCGCACGCGACCTCACCGTGAAAGAGCAACCCTATTGCATCAAAGGCCGCGCGAAATCTGATATTCTCTTTAAAGGACGAGACGTTGGATCGCCGCCATAACATCGGCCACGTGCCCCGGATCTTTCGCGGCTGCGTTCGGTGGTCCAAAGCGGCCCGCATCGTTGTCCCAATACTGTCCGGAATGCGCGTCATACCCTTCCCCCAAGGCGAGCTCGACAAGGATGCCGGAGCCAATGGAGATGTCGTTGCCTGCGATGCCAAATCCGTCGCGCACCATATTTGTCGCCAAAAGGGAGCCGGGATTGACGGCGATCACTGCGGGACCATCTGGGAGCGCCTTCGCCATCTCCTGCGACCAGATCGTGATGCCCAGTTTGCTTTGGGAATACGCCGCCTTGTCATCCATCGTGCGCCCAGATGTCAGCGCCGCCACATCCATGCGGGCGTGAGCC
>CAKZYL010000143.1 GCA_937884705.1 uncultured Roseovarius sp.
AGGCGCTATTTGAACAAGGCAGTACGGATTTCGACTTCGCCCGCTTGAAGCTGCAGGCCAATCAGATTGTTGACCCAAGCTTGGACATTGAGGCTGAGCTTGCAAAAACTGATGCTATGGTGGCTGTTCTTGAACGCGCCATTATGATGACGCGGATGATCGCTCCAAGATGGAGGCCATCCGCCATTTCCTCTACCGCCCTGGTTAGTGGAACGAGGACCGCCCCTCCGGCTAGGACCATACCGGCCCTTTCGGCCAAGACCCGCGCGATCGCCTGCTATCCAACTACCTTGATGACCGTCGCGGCAACTGAGTGACCATGCCATTTCTTATGATCATCCTGGGCCAACGTCTGGGGTTAGACATGGTGCCTACCCTTGGCCCCAGCCCCCTTCCACCTCACTTGCCGTTCCAGGGCTTGAGCTTACTGGACAAAAAAACCGTTCGCCACGGCCAGCTCCCCGATTTTGGCACGCAGGTCCCTGACCTGCTCCTCGCTAATTTTTGGGACTTTTTTTGCCGCCGCGCGCAGATACGCCGGATGCACCTTCCAAAAACCCGCGCTTCCAACTATGGATTATCGTCGGGTGTACGCCAAACTGGTTCGGCAACTCAGCGACCACTTATTCACCTTTAGCGCCTCAAGCACCATATGCGCCTTGACTTCCGGCCAATGGCTCTTTCGTTTCAACATCTCTGATCCCTTTCCAGTCGAATACCAGCAGACAACAAACTGTAGCTTACGCTAGGGTCCGATTTTTGGGAGGTGGCTCAGCAAAGGCCCGAAAATGCAGACTAATGTCTATGCTAAACAACTGGGATCGGGCCTTTTCAATGCGCGGATCAGCAACGATACTTCCCTATGGGCTGGCCACACAAAGCCAGTGACAGCCTGGCGTGGGCCATTCGCATTCTTGCGTAAACAGCTGGACATTCAGGCACTGTTTGCATGTTAGGAAAGGACACAGAACATGACACTCATCACACGTAGAACAGCGCTATGTGCACTCGGGTCACTTCCACTGACATCCTACGCGTCCGGTCTCGCCACGCCCGCGATCGCCTCACAGCCCACCTCGCATGTCGTGAAGGCACGGGGGGTCAAGTTTGCGCCGTTGTTCCTCTACATCGACATCGGTGACGAAGTGCAATGGGAAAGCATGGCCTCGCACAATGTGGAAACCATCGACCCGATGGTGCCCGAGGGGCAGGAAAAAATCTTTACCGAATTGGGTGAGAACTTTTTCACTCCATTCACTGTCGAAGGCATCGTGATGTACAAGTGCACGCCCCATTGGGGCAACCGCATGGGCGGTGCGATTGTTGTCGGCAAACCGGAAGACCCGGCGGGCATCATTGATAGCTACATGGCAATCACGGAAACCGATCAAGAAACGCTGCCAGCACGCGGTCTTCTAAAGAAACTGAAAAAAGACATGGAAGACAACGGTCTGGTGTAGCGTCAACTGGGTCTAAGCCGGGTACGTCTTCGATTTCTGTGAGTCAGCAGCCCCGCAAGCGCCAGACCTGCGGCGAGGGCAATCGAGACGTTTGCGGCCATGACCCGAACCCTGCGCTGCGCGCCAGCACGAAGCACAAGCGCGCGACCAGGTAGAACCTCGATCTTTTGGGATGCGGTCAAGGTACCATCCGTGTAATCCAGCACATTGAACAGGATCGGCACGTCGGTTTGGCGTGTAAAGACCATCTGAAGCGTGGCCTGAGGATCAGTCACAAACCCGATAAAGCCCATATATGCATCCATCCGTTCCAAGAAAAGCGGGCGGTCTGGACGCGGGACAGTGCAGAAGGAAATGGCAGACATCGCATCCATAGGCGTTTCAAAAGCCAGTGGATCGTCTTTCGGATGCAGGACAAAAGACGTCGCCTCAAGATCTAACCGCTGATCGCCCAGGCGGATATCAGACCCCTGCCAAAGCGTTTGCGCAATCGTCCAGCTCTGCTCTTTCACATAGTCAAAGTTGATCCTGGCATCTGCATCCAAAAGCGGTTTAGGCAGCGATCCCAGCAAATGGGACATGTCATCCGCGGGCGCCCTGACGAACAGATCAATGCTGGTCTGCGAACGATAGATCAGAAGGTCAATCTCAGTTTGCGCTGCGACGGCCTGCGGCACCGCAAGCAAGACCGCCAGACCCGCGACGACAACATGGTACTTTGTGCGCAACCTGGCGCGAGTCGAGGCGCAGACGGCGCGCGCGATGCCCATTGACCGTGTGATGTGCAGCAGCAACGACATGGTCTAACCAAACATGTCCGACGTGATGCCGAGATACCAACTCTCAGCCTCGAGATAGGTCCTCTCGCGCACAGCATCACTTTCGCCAACCTGGCTGATAAACCCATCGACACGCGCGATCTTATCTTCTGTGGCTTTATAGGTCGCGCCGACCTTTACACTGTTGTTTTGTGTAATGAGAGACCAACAGGTGTTGCTGTAGCCTGGTGTCAGCAGCGGCGCACCTGTCAGCGTTGACAAGAGCGCAGCCGCACAAACCTTGGCCTGTGAGTTGGCGGAGAAGGCGGATTTCGGCATGTCGCCCTGTTGGCTCGCGTCCCCGAGAACATGAATGTCGGGCACCAGCTTGCTCGACATATCTCCGGCATGAACTGGCGCCCAATTGCCTTGTGTCACGCCTGCAACCTCCGCGATGTGACCGGCCTTCATCGCGGGGATCACGTTGCAAACATCAACGGACAACACGTCGCCATCCACGCTAAGCGTCATGGTGTCAGGGTCAACGGACACGATATCGCCGCCAAAATCCGGACCCACCCAGTCGATCATGCCAGGGTAGTGCGTGGCCCAGCCCTCTTCAAACAAAGCCATCTTCGAAAACGTGGGCTTGGGATCGGCGATAATGATTTTCGCGGTCGGGTTGGTCTTTTTCAAAACATGCGCAACCATCGACACCCGTTCATAAGGACCCGGCGGGCAACGATACGGGTTCGGCGGGCTGACCATTGCGTAAACGCCGCCTTGCGGCATCGCGGCGATCTGCGCCTTGAGCAGCTCCGTTTGTGATCCGGCTTTGTAGGCGTGGGGCATTCTGTTTTGCGCGCCAAGATCCCAGCCGTCAACCGAGCCGTCTACGAAATCAATACCCGGGCTGAGGATCAGCTTGTCATAGTGAAGCCTTGCGCCGCTGCCGAGGGTGACAGTTTTAACCGCGTGATCGACGTCGACAACCCAATCATGCACCACATTCATGTCAAAGGAGGCCGGAAGCGTGCCGTATGTGTGGCCTATTTCTTCTAGAGACTTGAAACCCCCCAAATAGAGGTTCGAAAAAAAGCATGAAAAATAGGTGCGTGACGGTTCGATCAAGGTGACTTCAATAGCGCCTTCACTGTCCTGCGCAAGATACCGCGCCGCCGTTGCACCGCCTGCCCCACCTCCGACGACAACCACCTTTGGCCGCCCTGCCCCTTGGGCCAGAACATAAGGTGCGGACATGGCGGCAGATCCTGCACCGATAAAGGCCCTGCGGTTGAGTTTCATCTTCGCCTCCCAAGCGGGTTGGTGCAACAACATCAGCGCTGCCGGCACCCGCCTGCCGATAAGTGTGCAATGGCACGCCACACAGGATGAAGCCACACTTTGGTCTGTATACCGGCCCGTATTGACGCCTAAATCACGTCAATGGACCGGGTTTCGGTATGCACCATGCCATCGTCGTCATACCAGGTGAACGTGAATTCCCCACCGCGGGGCACGCGCGCCTCGAAGGCAAAGAAGGGATGGGACGCCACGCCAGGTTCCAGCGCCACGTCAATCACCGTCTCGCCTTCGAAGGAACAGTGAAACCGATGGATGATATCGCGCGGCACACGGCCGCCGTTCTGGTCGAGCCGAAATCCATTTTCCATGTGATGGGTGATTTTGGCTTTGATGGTGAAGACATCACCGGCCGCGACGGTCTCCGGCAATTTGATGCGTCGTTTCGGCCCGACCGTCATTATCCGCATCCACCGACCAGAACACTGACCTTTTGTGTTGCGCGCACGACAGAACCATTGTCCATCCGCGCCAGCGCAACCACCTCCTGATCTGCGGCCAGGCGCATTCGGGTGACCACGTGTGACACCGCCGAATGCCGGCCAAATCTGACGGATAGAACCTTCTTTGACGGGTTTGCAGGGGCCACGAGCATGATCTCACGCGCACCAGGTGCATGGATCTCAACCGGGACACGGTAGCCGTCTTCGACAAAGGATTGCAAAACCAGGGTAACGTCGCGATCCTCAATCACCTGGCCATCGGCAAACTCGGCGATCACCTCGTCCGCTGTCGGCTCTTCTGGATCGAAAAAATGCTGTTGCGCGTCAAGCGCCCCACCGAGCGTGCCCAACACGCCCAAACCCGTCGTCTGAAGCAAAACTCTGCGCGTCAGCCTCATGGATGTCCCTTTCCTTCTGACCGAGTATATCCGAGGATGGTTGGAAGCCAAGAACAACAAATCTGTGATAGGATACAGACTTAAGTCGCGGTTATGCCAATAGGTATTGAGAAAATAAGGGCTTAGGGCCAGTCTGATCTGACGCGACCCCTGTGTTGAAACCCGTCCCAGTGCACATGCGAGAACAAAGAGACATAAGATGGCCAAAGGCCTGACAGTGCGTGACCTGAGCTTTGATTACGGTCCCAAGCGCGCTTTGGACCGGGTGAGTTTTGCGCTGGATCAGGGCATGTTTTGTGCGTTGCTGGGCCCGAACGGGGCGGGCAAATCGACCTTGGTGTCGCTGATGACACGCCTTTTGGTGGCGCCTGAGGGAGACATTTCGATTGCCGGTCATGATCTTCGCCATGCGCCGCGGCAAGCTCTGGCAGAACTGGGCGTGGTGTTCCAGCAACCGACATTGGATCTGAACCTGACCGTTCGACAGAACCTATCCTATTTCGCCGCCTTGCACGGATTGCCCGCAAGCGAGGTTGATGGCCGGATCGATATGGCGCTTGGTCAGCTTGATATGAGTGAGCGCGCTGGCGAAAAAGTGGGCAAGCTCAACGGAGGGCATCGCCGCCGGATGGAGTTGGCACGCGCGCTCTTGCACCAACCGAAAGTTCTTCTGTTGGACGAACCAACCGTTGGCCTGGATGCGGCCGCGCGACACGCGATCACCGACCATGTCCACGCCTTGGCAAAAGATGACATGTCCGTGCTTTGGACCACGCATCTGACCGATGAGGTGCGCGACGACGATCACCTTCTGGTGCTTCATCAGGGCCGCATTTTGGCGGATGGGACGACGGGTGAGCTGCGCGGCAATGCCAAACTGTCAGACTGGTTTCTTGATCAGACCAAGGTGGCATCATGAACGGGTTTGGCAGGGTGGCCTGGGCCATCATCAGCCGGGAATTTCTGCGCTATGTCCATCAGCGGGAGCGGTTCATCGCGGCGCTCGTGCGCCCGCTGGTTTGGCTGTTGATCTTTGCGGCCGGATTTCGAGCGACACTTGGCCTATCCATCATCCCACCCTACCAGACCTATATCACCTATGAGACGTATATCGTGCCGGGCCTCTGCGCGATGGTGCTGTTGTTCAACGGCATGCAAAGCTCGCTCAGTTTGGTCTATGACCGTGAGTTGGGTTCTATGCGGTTGTTGTTGACCAGTCCGTTTCCTCGGTGGTGGCTTTTGTTTTGCAGGTTGTTCGGCGCGACCGCCATTTCAATTCTGCAAGTCTACACCTTTTTGATCATCGCGGCGCTTTTCGGGATCAAGATGCCGACGGTGGGATACATCGCCGTGCTGCCCGCGCTGGTGCTTGCTGGCCTCATGCTTGGTGCGTTGGGCCTTGTCCTGTCGAGCTTGATCAAGCAGCTGGAGAATTTTGCGGGCGTGATGAATTTTGTCATCTTCCCGATGTTTTTCATGTCCTCAGCGCTCTACCCGCTTTGGCGCATTGGAGAAAGCTCTCCGCTGCTCAGGGATATCTGTGCGCTGAACCCGTTCACCTATGCCGTGGAGCTGATCCGCTTCTCGCTCTACTTACAGATAAACTGGATCGCGTTGGCATGGGTATTGGCGTCGGCGTTGTTTTTATCCGCTGCCGCACTTTGGGGCTACGAACCCTCCCGCGGATTGATGAAGCGCAAGGTCTGAACGATGTCAGGCCTCCCACTCATCCAAACGCACTTCCCGGCAGCGCCAACTTTTGATGGTTTGGTCGGGATGCGTTGTAATCCATCTTGCAAGCTCGGGCTGTGCGCCCCGCATGCATTGCGCAGCGGTGATATCAATGAATGTCAACGACCGCTCTTGGCAATGATCGGGTTGCGTGGACATGCACACAACAAACAGAAGTTCCATCATTTTGGTCATCCTCACTCAACACAACAACCTGGCACCAACGCTGCACGTTGCGCACTAATAAAGCATGAATCTACCGTAATTGCTGTCATTTTGCGTCAATCCTGTGTCTCAAAACCCAGAATGATGCAAAAATGAACTCCATGAATTTATCTGACGTGCGTTCAAAATCTGGCATCGAAGGATTGTCGCTGAAAGCGCGCCTGGGGATTGGTGCCGCCATTCTAGGCGCAGGTACATTGCTGACGGCACTGATCCTTTACCTGGGCATGCAGATGGTGGCCGCGCGTCTTGAAACCGCGTTGCAAGCGGAAACGCGAATGGCGCGCTATGCTGCACTGTCCACACAAGCGGCCACGTTTCTGGTGGTCGCGACTGAAGCTGTGCAAACCGGCCAGCCCACTGATGAGCGTATGGCGCGCATTACCCCTATCGTGTCCCAGATCCACACGACGTTTCAGGGGTTGAGTGATGACGTGGAAAAATCGGTCCTGGCCGCCCAGCATTTGGGGCTTGACGCACAATCGCGATACGGGACTCAGTCGCTTGGCCTCGCACGGATGAAAGCGATGCTGGAAAGTACGATGACGGGCCTTCAGGAAGACACCGATGACCGGGCCCGCCTGCGCGCATTCATCGACAGTTTTGCCACTGGTTTTGACCCGCTGTTGAGCCAGGCAGTCAATACGGAGCGATTGTTTCGCAACGCGACACTGGCTGGGGTCGCGGATGTGCGTCACCGGCTGAGTGCCACCGCCGTCGGCATTGCCGGTCTGACACTGTTGGCTGTCGGGTGGTTCTATTTGGGTCTGATACGGCCGCAGTTTCGACGCCTTGATCGTTTGCGCAAGGCCGCCGCTCAGATCGGGCAGGCAGATTTTGCGATTGCCTTGCCGGAAGAACGCAAAGACGAGATCGGCGCACTTTACGAACAAACCAACCGCATGGCTGAGGCTTTGTCGGAACGTCAGGACGCCGTCAATGCGGAATGGGACCGACTAAACGAAACCATTGCCGAACGCACGAGAGCCCTTCAGAGCGCCAATGAACAGCTGTCTGAAATCGACGAAAATCGCCGCCGGTTTTTTGCGGATGTCAGCCACGAATTGCGCACACCCCTGACGGTCATTCTGATGGAGGCGCAAATCGGACAGCAACAAGGCGCAGATGCAGCCGAGGCCTTCGCAACGATCCAGTCCCGTGCAGCACGGCTGAACCGCAGGATTGATGATTTGCTGCGCGTGGCACGATCGGACACCGGGCAACTGGCTCTCGACACGCAAGAGGTAAACCTGTCTGATTTGATGCGCGCTGTCCTTGAGGAGGTTCAGGCCGAATTGGAGACAGCCGACATGGAGCTGAGCGTTGGCACGTTGCCGGATGCAACCCTATGCAGCGATCCTAATTGGGCACGACAGGTTTTGGTGGGTCTGATCCGAAATGCTGTACGCCACGCGCGTGAGGGAGGGAAAGTAAGCCTCGGCGCGGCG
>CAKZYL010000144.1 GCA_937884705.1 uncultured Roseovarius sp.
AGCGGCAGCATGTAGAACGGATGAAAGGACAGCATCGCCGCCAGCCCGTCATAATACCCCTTGGCCGCGTGGATGGGTTTTGACCCGCGCACTTTCTCGGCAGGCTCGCCGGTGAATTGCAGCCCGCCCGCAATGCCATGGGCCTCCATCGCCGCCTTGGTGGCCAAAAGCCCCGCGAGACCCGCGATCCCCAGCCCCGAATGGGGATCCGTATGGCCTGCCGCCAGCTCGCTCAGCCCCGCTCTCGGCTGCTTTACCGGCAGCGCCGCCTGACAATTGCCAGGCACCGCATCATATTCGGCATAGAGCCCCACCACCGGGCCATCTCCATTCCCCCACCGCGCGCAAAACGCCGTGGGCATCCCGCCAGAGCCCTCTTCGACCTCAAACCCTTCGGCTCGGAGCCGCGCCACATACCACGCAGCTGAGCGATATTCCCGCCAAGCAGGCTCACCAAACTCAAAGATCGTCGCCGTCCAGTCAGAGATCTCGCCGGCATGGTCCGCAATCCACCGCTCGGCTGTTTGCGCGGCTGTTTCGGCGGGCGTCATGCGGCCAGAAACTGCGCCGCCACCTGTCGGGTCTTGGGCGCATCGCGATGTTCAAAAAGATAGATCCCCTGCCACGTGCCCAGCGCCATGCGACCGGCCTCCACCGGGATCTGCAGACTGACCGGCATCATCGCCGCCTTGATATGGGCCGGCATGTCATCTGGCCCCTCATAGGTATGGGTCAGATAGGCCATGGACGCATCCGTGCTCGGCGGCACCAGGCGGGCAAAGTAGTTGCGCAAATCAGTCTGCACCTCGGGATCGGCATTTTCCTGAATGAGCAACGACGCAGAAGTGTGTCGCACAAAGAGCGTCAAAAGGCCCGACCCATGGCGCGCGACCCATGCCTTCACATCTGAGGTAAACTCATAAAGCCCCTGCCCCCGCGTCGCGATTTCGAAGACCTGCATCAGCTGCCTTCGACGAGCGCTTTGAGATTGGAGAGCCCCCGCTCATAATCCGCCCCCACCCAGTCATCCATCTTGAGGCCCAGCCAGCGCCCGATGGGCCCCGCGCCCATATCCGCCTGCAGCCGCCAGGTGGCCGTGGTGGTGCCTGCGGCCTCTTCAAACTCCCAAAACGCCGTGCCGCCGCCCATGTCGCCAAAATCAAGCGCGACAGTCAGCGCTTCATTCTCGGTGGCTTGCGTTATCTCCATGCTGCCATTGCCCACATCCGGGCTCTCAGAGGCCCAGGCCATCGTCGCGCCCACCCCCTCGGCAATGTCGTTATAGGTATAGCTCGCTTGGGGATCCAAACCGGCCCAGGGTGACCAGGCCTCATTGGCCTTCAGGTTGGCCACCAACGGATAGATCTCCTCGGCGGGCGCGTTGATCTGCGTCCACCGCTCCACCGTCACCTCGCGCGGCAGCAGCATGCCCACGCCGGCCAGAACGGCGATCAACACGACCAGAAGGCCCAGCAATCTGACAATAAATTTCATGGCGATTCTCCCACGGTATTGCCGCTCAAGCCTACACCACCCCTTGCGCCATTAGAACGCCGCGCGGGTGCGTCACCCAATGGACACCAAACTCTGCTCACGCGTCTGCGCTCTTGAGCAAGGTGAACTTACAATGAAACCACCGCGCGTTGCGCAACATCACCAAACCCGTGGGCTTTCGTCTTACCACAAGTTGGGTTTTGCCGCGTCAGATCTTACCCCAACTTGTACAAAACGGCTCAGACGGCGCCCCCCGGCAGGAACCGCGCTTTGACCCGCGCATCGGGCACCATGCAAGTCTCATAGCGCCCAAAAAGCCGATAGCGATTGCGCGCCACCACCCGGTAGAGCGGCACCTTCACCACCCCCGGCAACCACCCCATCGCGCTCAGCGCTTTCCAGGGCCAGCTCAGCCCCGCCATCGCGGCGGCAAAGGCATCCAGGTCGGTGTGGATCCAGCCATCCTTGATCACCAGATTGGATTGAAAATCATCCAATGGCATGCCCAGCGCCGCATAACAGGCCTCCCCCAAATCCGCCTGCGCCATGGCAAATGAAAACCGCTCCTGCCTGTCATGGCGCAGCATCAACTTGAAAAACCCAGAGCAGAGCACACAGGCCCCATCAAAATAGGACGGTGCGGCGCCAAAAGGCCCCTCTCGAAAAAGAAACTGCCCAAGAAAACCTCAGCTTCCTTGGGCAGTCTTTTCAAAAGGTTCTGCTGCCGACCAACAGGTCAGACGGTCTTCACTGATCGAGGAAGGACCGCAGCTTCCGGCTCCGGCTGGGATGCTTGAGCTTCCGCAGCGCCTTGGCCTCAATCTGGCGAATCCGTTCGCGTGTCACCGAGAACTGCTGACCCACTTCTTCCAGCGTGTGGTCGGTGTTCATGCCGATGCCAAACCGCATCCGTAGAACCCGCTCTTCCCGCGGTGTCAGCGAGGACAGAACCCGCGTCGTCGTCTCCTTCAGGTTGTCCTGAATGGCGGAGTCGAGCGGCAAGATCACGTTCTTGTCTTCGATGAAATCGCCCAGCTGGCTGTCTTCCTCGTCGCCAATCGGCGTCTCCAGAGAGATCGGCTCCTTAGCGATTTTCATCACCTTTCGGACCTTCTCCAGCGGCATCTGCAGCTTTTCAGCAAGTTCTTCCGGCGTGGGCTCGCGACCGATTTCATGCAGCATCTGGCGGCCTGTGCGCACCAGCTTGTTGATCGTCTCGATCATGTGCACTGGAATACGGATGGTGCGCGCCTGATCCGCGATCGAGCGCGTGATCGCTTGGCGGATCCACCATGTCGCGTAGGTCGAGAACTTGTAGCCGCGGCGATACTCAAACTTGTCCACGGCCTTCATCAGGCCGATATTGCCTTCCTGAATAAGATCAAGGAATTGCAGGCCGCGGTTGGTGTATTTCTTGGCAATCGAAATCACGAGGCGCAGGTTCGCTTCGACCATTTCCTTCTTGGCCGCGCGCGCCTCTTTCTCGCCCTTTTGAACCTGGCTTACGATGCGGCGAAATTCCGGGATATCGAGGCCCACATACTGGCCCACCTGGGCCATGTCAGCGCGCAATTCGCCCACTTTTTCGGGCGAGCGTTCCATGAACATCTGCCAGCCACGGCCTGATTTTTGCGCCATGTCATCAAGCCAATTTGGGTCCAGTTCGCGGCCGCGATATTCATCAATGAACTCTTTGCGGTTGATGCGGGCCTGGTCGGCTAGCTTCACCATCGCGC
>CAKZYL010000145.1 GCA_937884705.1 uncultured Roseovarius sp.
ACCATCAACGATATCATTGATGGTGGCTTCGGCGATGACACCATTGACGGTGAGGCCGATAACGACACGATCATCGCGTCATCCGGCAGTGATGAGATTGATGGCGGCGAAGGACGCGACACGTATGATGCGCGTTCCGAGGGCGCTGGAAACTTCGAATCCGGTATCAATGGCCCCGATGAAGACGGCGGCGGTTCTACCCTTGGGGATGAGACGATTATTGTGACCGTCAATGATGATGGGGACGGCACTGTCGAAAAACTCAATGACGGCACGACGGACGAGGTCACCAGCATTGAAAACTTCGTGGCGGGTGAAAGCCCAGACGAAGCGGATGCCATCAAGCTCACGGACGCTGTCCTAAAATCCGACATTGCAACTGATATTTCGAACCTCGACGACACGGCCGAGGGGGTATTCACACCCGCCGATGGCGGCCCGTCGATCAACTTTGGACCTGGCACCGGCACTACCCTGAGTGACATCCTGACGGGTTTGAACCCGGTGGGTGACTACAAGATCATTGATGGCGACAGAGACGGTCAAGTCGGAAACATCTCGTTTGAGAATTTCGAGACCGTCGAATTCAGTGTGGCGTGTTTTGTACGTGGCACAAATATTGCAACGCGGCGTGGTGCCGTGGCCATTGAAGACCTGACGGCAGGGGATGATGTGATCACCATGGATCACGGCTTCCAGAAGATCCGCTGGATCGGCTCCACAACCGTTCCGGCGACGGGTGATCTGGCTCCGATCGTGATCCGCAAGGGTGCGATGGGCAATGAGCGCGACCTGCGCGTCTCGCCGCAGCACCGCATGTTGGTGCGTGGCTGGCATGTTGAGCTGATGTTCGATCAAAAAGAGGCTTTGGTCCCTGCCAAAGCGCTGATCAACGATGAAACTGTATTCCCGCTTGAGGGGGGCACTGTCGATTACTTCCACATGATGTTCGACACCCATGAACTGGTCTATGCAGAGGGCATTCCATCGGAAAGCTTCCACCCCGGCCATGTAGGGCTGGGCAGCTTCTCAGAGGACACGCGCGAGGAAATCCTGTCGCTCTTCCCACAGCTTCGGGATAATCCCGAGGGGTATTCAGAGCATGCGCGCCCGTCGCTGAAGGTGCGCGAAGCCAAGGTGCTGGCAGAAAACCCAGAGCTGATGAAAGACTAAATCGGCGCCCAGACACGAATTAAGGCGCCCGAGGCTGGGCGCCTTTATTGGCATGATCTGAGCGCTGCAAAACTTGGGGTGAATGACCAGGCGCCCTGTTTCGCGTGAACGGAAAACGCGCTACAACGTGGCAAAACCGAACCAAAGCCTGCTTTCCAGCCTGGACGCGCCCGATCATGCAAGCTCCCCGCCCGACCCGTCGTCATGTCCTTGCCGGTGCCCTTGCCGCGCCGCTCTTTTCAAACTCCGTCCGGGCCTCCTCGGGGGAGCTCAATATCCTTATGTGGTCCGATTATCTACCTGCGGCCTTCAAGGAACGGTTCACGGTCGAGACTGGCATCACCATAAATCACACGCCTGTTGGATCGAATGAAGAGATCCTTGCCGCGATTGAGGCCACCGGCGGACCCGGCTTCGATCTTGTCAGCCCAACCAATCAGCGGGCCTTGCAGTGGGAACCGCTTGGAGTGTTGCAGCCCTTTGACATGGCGCGCGTTCCGACGGACACGGTCAATCCGGCCATGTTGAAAATCGGCTCGGATAGCTGGAATTTCAACGCTGCAGGAACGCACTGGTTGCCGCATATCTGGGGCACCGAAGGGATCGCCTATCGCACAGACAGGTGGCAGCCTGAGGGCATTGCGCCAAGCTATGGCGATGTTTGGTCGGAGGCCTTGGCGGGCGCCACCATGGGTCGGGCTCAATCCATGCTCGTAGGGGCCGGTCTCTTTCTGGAAGCATGGGACGAGCTTGAACCCGGTTCCGTCTGGGCGGCCTATGAGAATGAAGACACGATGCGTCGGGTCTGGACACAGATCACAGACTGGGCTGTCGATCGCAGATCGCGGATCAATCGTCTCTGGAATGACGCCGAGACCCAAAGCGCCGCCCTTTTGAGCGATGAAATCAGCCTCGGGCAAACCTGGGATGGCCCGGCCCTGGCGCTGAAATCGCAAGGCGCGCCGGTCCATTACCAGGCCCCTGTCGAAGGGGCCATGGCTTGGGTCGACGGGCTCGCCATGCCCAAAGCAGCAGCGCATGTAGAGGAGGCCTATGCCTTCATTGAGTTTGCCTATGATCCTGAGAACGCCGGTCTTGCAACGCAAAGCCACGGCTACAATTCACCCGTGCTCGGCGCTGATCGGTTTGCGGGCGAGACTTACGCTAAGAACTTCGCGGAGGCCTACCCCGCAGACAGTCTGTCTAAGCTGAACCCGTGGCCAGCTGAGGCGCCGTGGTATGCCGCGTTGCGCGCAGAATTTGTGGCCAAGTTCAAAAACGCATAGCGGACGCCGGATCCCGTTCCGTGCATCCAGTGGGACACGGAGCCGGCGCATCATGTCACTCAATTTGCACCAGGTGACCGGCAGGTATGGTCGCGTTCGGAAAGCACGCTATGCTTGCGGGTGACGACACGCTAGAGGAACGCCATGAAACCGATTCAGCCAGCAGAGCGGAAGGTCGCCAACATCTTTGATGAGAGCGCTTTCACACATTATGATGAGACCGGCGAAAGTGG
Source organism: uncultured Roseovarius sp. (assembly GCA_937884705.1). Taxonomy (GTDB): domain Bacteria; phylum Pseudomonadota; class Alphaproteobacteria; order Rhodobacterales; family Rhodobacteraceae; genus Roseovarius. The sequence continues at coordinate 2,693 of CAKZYL010000145.1, forward strand.
CACATCATTTATTCAGCTGAACCCGAACGCCAAGCAGGATGTGGGCTTTTACATCTACCGCATGGCCCCTGGTGCCCAGTCCACACCGCATCGGCATGGTGGCGCAGAAGAGTTTCTGATCGTGCAGGGCGAACTGATCGACAATGACGGCACCGTGTACAAAACCGGCGATGTCGTTTGGCTCGATGGCGACACAGAACACACGTCTCACACGGAAACGGGCTGCATCGTGGCCGTGTATTCTGAGGCAGAGGAATACGCGCCGGGCACCTGAGCCTCAGAGCATCTTTTGCATCAAGACCAGGTCAAGCCAGCGGCCAAATTTGCGCCCAACGCCCGGCATCCGTCCCACCTGCTGAAAGCCTAGTTTTCTATGAAACGCGATGGCCGCGTCATTGTCACCGCTTATGCCAGCCACCAAAGCGCCGATGCCATCATCCCGCGCCTGCGCTTCTACGGCCGTCATCAAAGCACGGCCCGTTCCTTGCCCCGACTGCCCGTTCGCTAACATCACGGAGGTTTCGCGCGTATGATCGTAACCGGGGCCGGATCGAAACACCGAGGCTGCTGCAAAGCCTCTAATCTGACCGTCATCTTCGGCCACCACGACGGTCATGCCATTGGACTGGCGCGCCTCAATGTAAGTGGTCACGTCGGCAGATGACTTTTCTGCGGTCGTAAAGGTGACGGTCGTATCGCGGATATAGAGGTTCCAAATCTCGGCGATCCGTCCTGCATCACTTTGGGTTGCCCGCCGGATGTTCACGCGAGAACACGCGGACCAAAGGGCGTGTCAAACTCGGCTCTGAGCGCGGCATCGCCCGCTTCAAATACCACCCGCGCGTCATCCATCTCATGCAGATCACGACGCAACCCATCCACATCCGGATGGCACACCACAAGACGCTTCAAACGGCATCCTGAGGGCGCAAGGCGCGCGGCCGGATGACCCGCGCTGTCCCACTGCATCACGGCTGGGTATGCATGATCATAAGGGAGCTGGCCGTTTTCCGGAACAGCCATTCGCCATTCAAGATCGCCCCGCGCGAGGGCCACAGGGACCCCCGCCTGCGGTTGCGCTTTGGTGTGCGCTGTCAGATCATTCGAACGACAGATCCACGTGGTGAGCCGTGCAAATCCTGCAAACCGGTCCAGATCAAACCACCGCGCATAGGCCGGTTTTGGCGCACTTGGATCCACGGCGATCACTTCCAGATAGAGCCCGTCTTCCAGCCCGAGCAGCATGTTATGCGTGCCGAAATGCCGGTGCTGCCCGCCAAGTTGCAGCGGCACGCCCAGCGCGGCTTCAACAGCTTCACGCCCGTCTTCAAGTGTTTCGGCTGCCACAGCCAGATGGTCAAGCTCTAACATTGGGTAAGATCTTTCCTTTGTATTCACAGTAACTTAGCGGAGCTGCGCCATGCTCACCAGATGCGATCATGCATCACGAAACCAAAGTGGCCAACGCCCAAAGCGCGACAAGTATCGTCGGGAAGTAGGTGCCAGCAAAGCCCGCCGCGCGCATCGCGGGCCCGTTATGACTGCCAAACCAGAAAATAAGTCGTGCCAAAGTAAACCCGATGCCCAAAACCACAATGACGCCCGGCCCATAAGGCCCCAGGATCACTGCGGCGGCTGGCCAGATTGCGGCGGCAATCACAAGCTGCTCGGTTGTGTTCTGAACAACCGACCGGTCGATCTCACCCGCCTCAGAAAGAGGCCCTGTGAACTTCCCCTTGCTGAAACGGCGATGGCTTACGCACCCGATCATGGCAGTCAGCACAAGGCCTGGACCAAAAAACGCCGTCATGATTGTCGGGATCAGAGCAAATACAGGGATCGTCACGTAAAGAGCCGCCACAACAAGCAGGGAAACCGACCACACGAGCCCCGCGATAATGCCAATCAAGACGCTCTTCCGCTCTGTCATCTCGCCGGGTTCTTCCTTTGATCAAATACCCCGGGGGAGACGTCAAAGCCCATGGCTTCGACAGCGGGGGCAGCGCCCCCTGTCAGGCCCTCGCTTCGCGGATCAAATGCAGGATATCTTGGGCCGCATCGGGAATGTTTGTTCCAGGTCCAAAGATGGCTTTCACACCTGCCCCTTTGAGGAAGTCATAGTCTTGCTGCGGGATCACACCGCCGCAAATGACGATGATGTCGTCGGCGTCTTTCTCTCTCAAGGCGTCAATCAATTGCGGCGCCAGCGTCTTGTGACCCGCCGCTTGGCTGGAAATGCCAACCACATGCACGTCATTGTCCACCGCGTCCTGGGCCGCTTCGGCAGGCGTTTGAAAGAGCGGGCCCACATCCACGTCAAAGCCGATATCGGCAAAGGCGGTGGCGATCACCTTGGCACCACGATCATGCCCGTCCTGGCCCATCTTCACCACCAGCATGCGCGGGCGGCGGCCCTCATCTTCCGCAAATTTCTCAACCGAAGTCTGGATTTGGGCGAAACCTTCGTCGCCGTCATAGGCCTTGCCGTAAACACCCGCCAATGTCTTCACCTCCGCGCGATGGCGCCCGAACTCCTTTTCAAGGGCCATGCTGATCTCCCCGACCGAGGCCCTTGCCCGGGCCGCCTCCACCGCGCCTTCCAAGAGGTTCCCACCTTCCAGCGCGCGGCGCGACAGCTCATCAAGCGCGGCTTGACACGCCGCTTCATCGCGCGCGTCCCTGATCTTCTGCAAGCGCGCGATCTGAGCATCACGCACCGCGTTGTTGTCGATCTCAAGAATATCGATCGGGTCTTCTTTGTCTTTGCGGTACTTGTTGACGCCCACGACCACCTCGTCGCCCCGATCAATCATCGCCTGGCGCGTGGCGGCACTTTCCTCAATCCGCAGTTTGGGCATGCCCGAAGTGACGGCCTTCGTCATGCCGCCCATCTCGTCCACTTCCTGAATGAGGTCCCAAGCCGCCTCGGCAAGCTCCGCCGTCAGGCTTTCCACGTAGTAAGAGCCCGCCAGCGGATCGACGACGTTTGTGACACCGGTTTCTTCCTGCAAAATCAGCTGTGTGTTCCGCGCAATGCGCGCGCTGAAATCCGTGGGCAGCGCGATGGCTTCGTCAAGCGCATTAGTATGCAGGGATTGCGTGCCACCGAGCACGGCGCTCATGGCCTCATAGGCCGTGCGCACCACGTTGTTATAGGGATCTTGTTCCTGCAGAGACACGCCGGACGTCTGACAGTGGGTGCGCAGCATTTTGGAGCGTTCGTTCTTGGCACCCAGATCGTCCATGATGCGATACCAGAGCAAGCGCGCGGCCCGCAATTTGGCCGCTTCCATGAAGAAATTCATGCCGATCGCAAAGAAGAAGCTGAGGCGCCCCGCAAACTTGTCGACATCCATGCCCCGCGCCATCGCGGTTTTGACGTATTCTTTGCCGTCCGCCAGCGTATAGGCCAGCTCTTGGACGAGGTTCGCGCCCGCCTCTTGCATGTGATAGCCGGAGATCGAGATGGAATTGAATTTCGGCATCTCGTTTGAGGTGTATTCGATGATGTCCGCGATGATCCGCATGCTGGGTTCCGGCGGATACACATAGGTGTTGCGCACCATGAACTCTTTGAGAATGTCGTTTTGAATGGTGCCCGAGAGGACGGACTTGTCGTGCCCCTGCTCCTCACCTGCAACGATGAAGTTGGCAAGCACCGGGATAACAGCCCCGTTCATGGTCATGGAAACCGACACCGTATCAAGCGGGATCCCGTCAAAGAGGATCTTCATGTCCTCGACACTGTCGATGGCAACGCCGGCTTTGCCCACATCGCCTACAACCCGCTCATGATCGCTGTCATAGCCGCGGTGCGTGGCCAGATCGAAGGCGACCGACACCCCCTGCTGCCCAGCGGCCAGATTGCGGCGATAGAATGCGTTGGATTCCTCGGCAGTGGAAAAGCCCGCATATTGGCGGATCGTCCAGGGACGGCCCGCATACATGGTGGCCTTTACTCCGCGTGTAAATGGCGCCTTGCCGGGGATTGTCCCCAAATGATCTAGCTCAGCAGTGTCTTCCTGCGTGTAGAGCGGTTTGACGTCGATGCCTTCGAGCGTGTTCCAGGTCAGATCGTCAAGCGCACGCCCCCGCAGCTCTGCCTCAGCGATTTTGTTCCACTCTTCTGTTTTCGACCCCATCTCACACCTCGCTCGTCATCCGTAGCTCGTTACTTGCTGCTCTGCAGCATTTGTACATGTTTCGAGCTTAAAGCCCAGTTTTGCCCAGAATGGAAGTGCGACGCTTTTTTCCAGGCGATCACTGAATTGTACCTTCGCATCTTCAATTGCGCGACCTATATCTGCCGTAATAGGAGACACTATGAAAACGCGCCTAGTCTTTGGTTTTACACTGCTTTCATTTTTGTTGCCGACATTGATCGGTGCGGAAGAAAAAGGTTTTGAGGATGACCCCGTCGCCCAAAGCATCGTCATGCCCGGCGATGCGGTCGATCTGGAAAGCCTGATTTGGGTGAAACGCCCTGTGATCGTCTTTGCCGATAGCCCCAATGACCCCCGCTTCATCCAGCAAATGGAGTTTATCGAAGAGCGCCTGGCGGATCTGGAAGAACGAGATGTCATCGTCTTGACTGACACCGCGCGCGGGGAAGACACGGCGTTGCGCCTGAAACTGCGTCCGCGCGGGTTCATGATGGTCATGATCGGCAAGGACGGTACGGTTTATCTGCGCAAACCCTTGCCCTGGGACGTGCGCGAGATCAGCCGCGTGATCGATAAAATGCCCATGCGACAGCAGGAAGTCCGAGATCGGCGCGGGGACAGCTGACGCCTCGTTCATTGAAACGCAACGAAAAAACACCTAC
>CAKZYL010000146.1 GCA_937884705.1 uncultured Roseovarius sp.
GAGCAGCACCTCCGCGATGCCCGACATGCCGATGCCGCCGATCCCGATAAAGTGGATGGGTCCTACGTCACCGGGCAGTTTGGTCGCCGCGTTCATGTTATCTGTCCTTTGAGCGCCAAAGCCTCGACCATATCCGCCAGAACCTGCGGGGCATCTGGTTTGGCGACGCTCAGCGCGGCATGCGCCATATGGGACGCGGTATCAGGCTGGCTCAGGATGGCCTCGATCTGATCCGCGAGCGTTTTCGCGCTAAAGGCGCTTTCTTGCAAGATCACGGCCGCCCCTGCCTCTGAGAGGCCGCGCGCATTGGCCGTTTGCTCATCACGGATCGCGATCGCTAAAGGCACCAAGATGGACGGGCGCCCAATGACAGAGATGTCTGCCAACGAAGACGCACCGGCGCGGCTGATCACCAATTGCGCCTCGGTCATACGTTTTGGCACGTCGCGAAAGAACGGCTGCACATCTGCGGCAATACCGTTTTGGGCATAAAATGCCTGCACGCGGTCCATATCCTCATCCCGCGCCTGATGGCTGACCCGCAAATCTTCCAAAAGCGCACTGGGCAAATCGGCGATGGCTTGTGGCACCACGTCAGACAGAATACGCGCGCCCTGACTGCCCCCCATCACCAGAATGGAATTGGGGTGCGGCCCGGGGGCAACGTAGGGCGCTTGGGCCCGTTCAAGGACGGCCGCGCGCACCGGATTGCCGACGTGAATGCCTTTTGCATCCTGGGGCAATTCGGTGGGCCATGTGCCACAGGCGATGCGATCCACATGGGTCGCAAAGACCTGATTGACGCGCCCTAAGACGCCATTTTGCTCGTGGATCATGCGCGGTCTGCGCAAGAGCCAGGCTGCCGCCAAGGCTGGGATCGTGGGATAGCCGCCAAAGCCCACCACGGCATCAGGTATGTCGCGGCGCATACGGATGGCCGCGCCCAAAACGCCGCCCACGATGTGAAACGGTGCAAGAAGCTTATTGAGGACACCGCCCCGGGCGAAGGTCGCAGACGCCACCTGTTCCACCTCAACGGTATGCGGGAACCCACCGCAATAGCGCGCACCACGTGCATCGGTTGAGAGCTTCACGCGCCACCCGCGTCGCAGCATAACCTCGGCCAAAGACTGCGCCGGGAACATGTGCCCGCCCGTGCCGCCCGCGGCGATGATGAGAAGTGGCTTTTCGTTCAACGGGGCGTTCCTCGCAAGAGGTCACGGATCTCGCCCTGAGGCCGATTGCGCGTCAACGCAAAGAGCATGCCAACCAGGATCCCGCCCGCAATGAGAGACGAGCCGCCGTAGCTTACGAATGGAAGCGTCATGCCTTTTGCCGGCAAAAGACGTACCGCAACACCCATATTGATCATCGCCTGCACTGCGAAAACCGACAGCAGACCCACACCAGCAAGACGCACGAACGTGTCTCTCTCGCGGATCAGACGCGCCAGTGAGCGCACAACGATCGTGGCATAAAGCGCGATGATACAAAGCACGAGCACAAGACCATATTCTTCTGCCGCGACCGCGATGATAAAATCCGTATGCGCGTCCGGCAGGCTCCACTTTACCTCGCCCTCGCCAACGCCGACCCCCAGAAAGCCGCCTTCGCGGATCGCATTGGTGGCAAAACCAAGCTGCGTGTTTGGGTCAACATCTGGGCTGAGAAACCCATCGATGCGGCGCGCAAAATGTTCAGAATTGGCGTAGGCAAACGTACCCACTGCCAGAACAGCCGCGGCCATAGCGATCAAAAGAAAAATCGGTGCACCAGCCACAAAATACATCACACCCCATGAAAAGAGCACCAGGCAGGCCTGTCCGAAATCCGGCTGCAAAGCCAAGAGCGTGACAATCGCAAGCACCAGAACAAAGGACCAAGACTTGCCCGGGGGGCCGTTGATCTCTTGGCTGGCGGCCATCAACCACGCCGACACAACGACGAAAACAGGCTTGAGAAACTCAGACGGCTGCAGAGAGGCAAAGCCCAGCGAGTACCACCGCACCGCACCTTTGTTGAAATCCGTGCCAAAAAACGGCAGCAGCGCCAGCGCCGCAAAGGCTGCGATAAAGCCCAAGACGGCCAGGCGACGCACCACCTGCGGGCTCATCATCGAGACGATCAGCATGGCAAAGAGCGCCATGAAACCGAACACCGCCTGCCGCTGCACATAGTGAAACGGTTGAAAGCCGTTTTTCTCGGCCAAAGGTGGCGAGGCCGCAAGACCAAGCAAAATACCGATACAAAACAGGATCAAAACGCAAATCATCGACCATTTGTCGATCGTGCGCCACCATTTGGGTATTACCGGCTCAACGTCCCGAGACGGGACTGCCCCATACACCATTTCCGTCATAACGACTGCCGCTCTGCCAACTGCCGGCCCCTCTTTTACGGAGGCTCATCACGTACTGTAACAGATTGGTAAGATTGATGGAAGCGTTTCCATCATGCCAGCCCGACAAATACTCAGATAATTTTCCGACGATATCCTTGGAAAATGGCGGACCTGGTGATGCTCAGCCGAGCGCAGCTTTCACAGAGCGCATGAAATCTTCGCCGCGCTGCTCGAAATTGTCATATTGATCAAAGCTGGCCGCGCCGGGGGCCAGCAACACGGTGTCACCCTCCTCAGCCTCTCGCGTGGCGCGCGTCACCGCCGCCTCCATCGTGGTGCACACCTCCGCCTCAACCCCGCCCAGCTGGAGGGCAAACTGCGCCGCATCCCGCCCGATGACATAGGCCTTTATCACGTTCTCAAGCCCCGCTTGCACCCCGCCCATACCGCCTTCCTTTTGCAGCCCACCACAGATCCAGCGAATGCGCTTGAACGCCAAAAGCGCCTTGAGTGCGGCATCCACATTGGTGGCCTTGCTGTCATTGACGTAGGTCACGCCGCCCGCCCTGGTCACAATCTGGCTGCGATGGGGCAAGCCTTCGAAACTGTGCAGGGCATCTTCAATCAGGCGCGGCGCGATGCCAATGGCGCGGCAGGCCGCATAGGCGGCACAGGCGTTTTGATGATTGTGGCTGCCCGGCAAGCCAGACACCGGCCGCAGATCGATCGAGGCCGCCTGCCGCCCTTTGCGGTACTCGCTTAGAAATCCCTTGCGCGCGAAAACATTCCAACCGGGCCCGCTCAGCTTGTGATCCACTGAGATCCTTAGAACCCGGTCATCACTTGGCGCCTCTGAGAGCTGGCCCGCCAGATAAACGCCTTCGGGTTCGTCCACACCAATGACCGCGCGGTCCGGCCCGCCTTCGGAAAACAGTCGTCTTTTGGCGGCAAAATACCCGCCAAAGCCGCCGTGCCGGTCCAGATGATCGGGTGTCAAATTGGTGAAGACCGCCACATCAGGCGTCAACGCACGCGCCAGTTCAGTTTGATACGAACTCAGTTCCAGCACGACAACAGCCCCGTCACCCGGCGGATCAATATCCAAGACCCCACGGCCGATATTGCCGGCCAGTTGCGCGGGCTTTCCTGCGCATTCCAGAATGTGATGGATCAAGGCCGAGGTGGTTGATTTGCCATTGCTGCCCGTGACGGCGATCACCTTGGGCGGGATGTCAAACCGCGCCCAGTCCTCATTGGCCAGAGAGCGGAAAAAAAGCCCGATATCATTGTCGACCGGAATGCCCCGCAGCATCGCTGCGGCAATGATCGGATTGGGCTCGGGGTAAAGATGCGGGATGCCGGGTGAGACAACCAGCATATCCACATCGTCAAACGCGCGATCCTTGCTGAGGTCGCGCAAAGGCATATCCTGCGCATCTGCCGCCGCGCGCGCCACCGGGCTGTCATCCCATGCGACCACATGCGCTCCACCTGCCTGCAAGGCCAGGGCCGCCGACAATCCGGTTTTGCCCAAGCCCAGAACCGCCACTCTGAAGCCTTTGCAGCCGCGCACGGGGATCACGCGCCCGCCTCCTGAGACAGTCTTTGTAGGGTCTCGAACGCCTGCACACGCGTCTCCCATGGCACAAAAGCATGATCATGATGATACGCGGCAATCATGTTGCACGGGATGCCGGCCTCGGCCAGGGCACTGGCCACAGCCGCCGTCAGCCCCACCCCATCGAGCGCCGAATGCACCCGCAATGTGATCCGCGCCATGGGCAGGCTGCGATCAAATCCACGGAGCTCGGCGAGATCGTCCGGCAGGACGAGAGAGCGGCCCTCCGCCTCTTCAAATATGGCGAGCGCTCCGGACGGATCCGCCTCGCGGCCCGAGCAGAAATGCCAGATCGTCCCATCCAACTCTGGCGCCATGCCAGAGATCATGGCCGCACGGTCCTTGACCGGTCCACCCATCAACCAGCCCCTTGATGGTCGTTGGTGATGTAGATCTGCGACGAAAACGAAATGTCGAGCGTGAACATGCATGGCTCCGCAATGCAGGCCTTGATCGCCGCCTCCAAATCCGCACTCAGCGACGCAATGAACGCCGCATCGCGGTGCGGTTTGGCCAAGAGCGACACCCGCGCCAGAAAATGCGTGTGGTGGAAGATATCGGTAGGATAGGCCCGCCCCTTGCAGGCGCCCGAGCCCAGATCATGGGTCTGTAACACCTCCTCGATGCGCCCCAGCACCGCCGCGGGATCAAGGCTTAGATCACTGGAATAGCAAACTTCCGCATGGGGCATCGCTCACCTCACCTTCAGTGTCGCAAGACCGATCATCGCCAGGATCAAGGCAATGATCCAGAACCGGATGACGATCGTGGGCTCGGCCCAACCCTTCTTTTCATAGTGGTGATGGATCGGCGCCATCAGAAACACGCGTTTGCCGGTGGTCTTGAAATAGAGCACCTGAATGATCACGCTGAGCGCTTCTACGACGAAAATACCGCCAATAATGCCAAGCACCAATTCGTGCTTTGTGGCCACTGCAATCGCGCCCAAAGCCCCGCCCAAGGCCAACGATCCGGTGTCGCCCATAAAGACCGCAGCGGGCGGCGCGTTGTACCACAAAAAGCCCAGCCCACCGCCGACAAGCCCCGCCACAAAGACCAGAACCTCCCCGGTGCCCGGCACATAATGCACCTCAAGATACTCGGTGAAGTCGACCCGTCCCACCGCGTAGGCAATGATCCCAAGAGCTGTGCCCGCGATCATAACCGGCATAATGGCAAGCCCGTCCAAACCGTCTGTGAGGTTCACGGCATTCGCCGCGCCCACGATGACGAACATCGCGAAGGGGATGAAAAAGAGCCCCATATTCCAAAGCGCGTCTTTCAAGAACGGAAACGCCATCTGATACTGCAACATCTCAGGATGGTAGCTTGACGCCCAAAACCCGGCGATCCCGGCAATGATGAACCCCAAAAGCAGCCGCACCCGACCGGGCACCCCAGAGGAGCTTTGCCGTGAGACCTTGGCGTAATCATCTGCAAACCCAATCAGCGCGAACGCCAAGGTGACAAACAGGATCATCCAGATATAGGCATTGTCGAGCCGCGCCCAGAGCAGGGATGACGTGACCAAAGCCCCCACGATCAGCAACCCGCCCATCGTCGGCGTCCCGGTCTTGGCCCTGTGTGATTCTGGCCCATCATCGCGAATGGGCTGGCCCTTGCCCTGCTTTTTGCGCAGCACGTTGATCAGTGGTTTTCCAAAGAGAAACCCAAAGATCAGAGCCGTCAGAAACGCACCGCCGGCGCGGAACGTGATGTAGCGGAAAAGGTTAAAGAAATCTCCGCCATCGGACCATATGGTCAGCCAGTATAGCATTCAGCTCTTGCCCCGTGCCTTTTCATTCTATGTCTCAGGGTTCTGCGCCCCGGTGCCCTGTTGCTGTGCCGTCTCTGGCAACCGCCAGCCAAGATCTTTGATCCCCGACACAATGCGCGCCATATCCATGGATAACGAGCCCTTGACCAGAATGGTATCCCCTGCCTTCACAAGGGCACGCAGGTGCGGTGCCATGGCCTCACTCGTGTCGGTGTGCTGCCCCTGTTTTTCTGCGGGCAACGCGTGATGCAGCGTTTCCATCAGCGGACCGACGGAATGCACAAGATCAATCTGCGCCATGGCCGGGTGCTCCGCCATGGCGCCATGCATCTCACGCTCCTTTGGGCCCAGCTCTTTCATATCGCCCACAAACGCGATCCTGCGGCCATGGGTTGTCGACTGCGTCAGCACGTCAAAGGCCGCCCCAAGCGACGTAGGATTGGCGTTATAGGCATCATCAATCAGGGTCAGCGCGGCATCGGGGCGGTCAGGGTCAAGCTCAATGCGTTCCACAACGCCCCGCCCGCCAACCGGCCGCCACTGCGACAATGCATGGGCCGAGAGCGCCAAATCTGCGCCCAAAGCCTGCGCCGCGGCGAGCGCACCCAGCCCGTTCATGGCAAAATGCTGGCCCGCTGAGGCAAGTTTGAACAAAAACGGCGCGCCCGCCGTTTCAGCTTTGGCAACGCTTACACCGTCCGCGACTGTCACAGACAGCAGCTGGAAATCCCGCCCGTTTTCCCCGAACCCAATCTGCCTGGCGTGGGCCTCCTCCGCTGCAGCGCATAAGATCGGCTGCGTGGCGATATCATCATTGACCACAGCCACGCCGCCCGGCACCAACCCTTCGAAAATGGCGGCTTTTTCTCGCGCGATGCCTTCAATCCCGTCGTCAAACGCTTCCATATGCACTTCGGCCACGGTGGTGACCAGCGCCACATGGGGGCGCGCCATCCGCGACAGGGGCGCGATTTCACCGGGATGGTTCATGCCCATCTCAATCACGGCAAATTCCGTGTCCGCAGGCATGCGCGCCAAGGTCAGCGGCACGCCCCAATGATTGTTGTAGCTGGCCACCGACGCATGGGTTCTGCCCTGCGTGGCCAACACATCCCGCAGCATTTCCTTGGTTGAGGTCTTGCCTACAGAGCCCGTGATCCCGATCACTCGCGCCTGCACCCGTGCACGTGCGGCTCGGCCCAAAGCCTCCAGCCCGGATTGCACATCCTCCACGATCAAAAGCGGCGCATCATCGGGCACCCCTTCAGGGACCCGCGACACCAAAGCCGCCGACGCGCCTTTTTCCAAAGCATTGGCAACAAAATCATGGGCGTCCCGCGCCACGGTCAGCGCGATGAAAAGGTCGCCCGGCTGCAACGTCCTTGTGTCTATGGACACGCCGGTCGCCGTCCAGTCCCGCGTGATACGCCCGCCCGTGGCTGCAGCTGCCGCCTCGGCCGTCCAAAGGCTCACAGCGCGCCTCCGTCCAGGGCGGAGACGGCCACGCTGGCCTGTTCGGCATCGTCAAACGGGAAAACGTCATCGCCCACGATCTGGCCGGTCTCATGCCCCTTGCCCGCGATCAAAAGCGCATCCCCCGCCGCGAGCGCATCCACACCGCGCAAAATGGCCTCGGCCCGATCGCCCACTTCGGTCGCCTCGGGGCAGCCCTCGAGGACGGCCGCGCGTATGATAGCTGGGTCTTCGCTGCGCGGGTTGTCATCGGTCACGATCACCTGATCGGCATGTTCCGCCGCCGCCATACCCATCAAAGGCCGCTTTGTGGCGTCCCTGTCCCCACCCGCGCCGACAACGCAGATGATCCGGCCCATCACATGCGGCCTGAGCGCCCGCAGCGCCGTGGCAACAGCATCAGGCGTATGGGAATAATCCACGAAAACCGACGCGCCATTGAAACGTCGCGCGGCAAGCTCCATCCGACCGCGCACCGTGCGCATCGATGAGAGCGTGGCAAAGACCTGTTCAGCATCAGCACCCGCGCCAATCGCGAGACCTGCTGCCAAGAGCACATTTTCGGCCTGAAACCCGCCAATCAGCTGAAGCTCTGCCTGCGCCACCCGGCCCCGCCAGTCAAAGCGCAAAACCTGCCCCGTAGGCGAAAAGCTGCGCGCCAGAATGTGCAGATCCGAACCATCCGTGCGCCCGACGGTCAGCACATCGTGCCCGCGATCCCGCGCGATCGCGGCCATCTCAAGCCCGCGATCGTCGTCGATGTTGATCACCGCAACCCCGTCTTCGGGCAAAACCCGCGCAAAAAGCCCGGCCTTGGCGTTGAAGTACTCTGCAAAGCTGTCGTGATAATCCAGATGATCCTGGCTGAAATTGCTGAACCCCGCCGCAGCCAAGCGCACCCCGTCAAGCCGACGTTGCTCCAGCCCATGGGATGAGGCCTCCATCGCCGCATGACTGACCAAATGCTCGTCGGCTTCAGCGAGCACGCGGTGCAACGTGATGGGTTCAGGCGTTGTATGCGCGAGCGGCGCGGTATAGGCGCCCTCGACCCCGGTCGTGCCGATATTGACGGCGTCAAACCCCATCTTTTCCCAAATCTGCCTGGTGAAACTGGCCACTGACGTCTTGCCATTGGTGCCGGTAACGGCGACCACAGTTTCAGGCTGCGCCCCGAACCAGAGTGCCGCGGCAAAGGCCAGCGTCTGGCGCGGATCTTCGGCGAGGATCAGGGCCACATCCGCCTCAGCCAACTCGTCTTCGGCGATCTTCGCGCCTTCCGTATCGGTCAGGATCGCAGACGCGCCCATGCGCAACGCATAGGTGATGAACTCACCGCCATGGACCTTTGATCCCGGAAGCGCGGCAAACAAGAAACCTTTTTTTACATCGCGGCTGTCGACGGCGAGGCCGGTCACTTTGGCTTTCTTGCCGCCAATGGCCGTGAGGCCCAGTTGATCAAGAGATTTAACCTGGCTCACACTGCCCAACCCATTCAGATCCCTTTGAGCGGCCTACTCGGCCCGCTGTGACACCGTTGTTATACCAGTGGGGACGACGGGTTCAATCTCAGGTCTGAGCCCCATGAGCGGGGCCACGCGGCGGATGATCTCAGCGGCCACAGGCACCGCCGTCCAACCGGCGGTCCGGCGCGGTTCTTCGCCTGAGTTTTCCGAGGGTTCATCCAGGGTGACAACCAGCACATATTTGGGGTCATGGGCCGGAAAAACAGAGGCAAAGGTGGCGATCACCTTGTCCTCATAGTATCCCCCGCCACGGGTCTTGGGTTTGTCGGCCGTCCCGGTTTTACCCCCAACGGCGTAGCCCGGCACCTCAGCCAGCGACGCCGTGCCCTCGGTCACAACCTCTCGCAGCATCCGCAAAGACCGCGCCGCCGCCTCTTGCGACATCACCTGCTCGCCGCGCTGATTGCGCGGCTGACGCAGCACCGTGGGCGCGACCTTGTAGCCGCCATTGGCGAGCGTCGCATAGCCCGCCGCCAGATGCAGAGGCGAGGACGACAGCCCGTG
>CAKZYL010000147.1 GCA_937884705.1 uncultured Roseovarius sp.
ACATGATGTTCTTGTGATACCAGGGCGGGCGGAACGTATCCTCGGCCACCATCCACCGTTCGCGGAACAGCACGAAATCAATGTTTGCCGTGCCTTCCTGACCCGACGGCGCGCTGAGCACAGTGAAGATCGATGGATCGGGGTGATCAAAGAGCACCGCGCCAACAGGGCAATAGGTCGTGAGATCATACTTCAGGGGCGTGTAGTTTCCGTGCCATGCGACCACATCCAGCGGGCTTTGGGCGATCTCTGTTTTATGAAACTGGCCGCACCATTTGATCGTAACGGTCGAGGGCACCTCGCGATCTTCATAAGCCGCCACGGGTGCTTTGAAATCGCGGGGATTGGCCATGCAATTGGCGCCAATTGGCCCACGGTTTGGCAGCTCGAACTTCTGCCCATAGTTCTCACACACAAAGCCGCGGCAGGGCCCGTCGAGCACCTCGACACGATAAACCAGGCCACGCGGCAGGATCGCGATCTCCTTGGGGGCGATATCGATCACCCCCAGCTCGGTGCAGAAGCGCAGGCTACCTTCCTGCGGCACGACCAGCATCTCGCTGTCGGCCGAGTAGAAATAGCTATCCACCATGCTTTCGGTGACAAGATAGATATGGCTTGCCATGCCGACCTGCGTGTGCACATCGCCTGCCGTGGTCATCGTCCGCATGCCGGTGAGCCACGTGAGCGGCTCCGCATTGTGATGCCCTATCGCTTCGCTGCTTGAGGGCGGAAGCGGCACCGGATCCCAACGGTATTGGCCAAGGGACGTGACATCCTCCACAATGTGGGGCGCAGACTTCCAATAGGGCAAATCAATGCGCGTATAGCGATGCGAATGCTTCACCGAAGGCCGAATGCGATAGCACCACGTCCGCTCATTCTGTGCCCGAGGCGCAGTGAAGGCCGTGCCTGAAATCTGCTCTCCGTAGAGGCCGTAATTCACCTTCTGCGGGCTGTTCATGCCTTGAGGTAACGCGCCCGGCAGGGCTTCGGTTTCAAAATCATTCCCAAAGCCCGGCATATACCCTTCATGCGTGCCCACCGGCGTGGCGGCGCGGATCAATCCATTGCTCAACGGTTGCTTGTTCATGCTGTGTCTCCCTCAGTTTAGGTATTAGTTGCTTTTGTAACTAACAAGCCCTAATTCCCGCCCATGCAAGATGATGCCCCGTTTGATCTGCGCGATTTCATGCCCTACCTGCTGAACCAGGCGGCAGATGCCTCAAGCCGGGATTTTCAAAGCTATTACAAAGGCAAGTATGGCATGCTGCGCACGGAATGGCGGGTTCTGTTCCACCTTGGGCGCTACGGAGCCATGACCGCGCGACAGGTCTGCGATCGCGCGGGCATTCACAAAACAAAGGTCAGCCGGGCTGTGGCTGCATTAGATAGCAAGCGCTTTGTCCGGCGCGAGGAGATGGCGCATGACCGTCGTCACGAAGAGCTCCACCTGACAGCGCAGGGCCGGTCCGTGTTCGCAGATCTCACGCAAGAGGCGCAACGCTTCGACGCGGCGATGCTGGCAGAGTTCACGGAAACGGAAGTGAAACAGATACGCGCATTTTTGACGCGCATCGCGAGGCTTTGACCGGCCATGCGAACATCATTGCGCCATGGTCGGCCTTATTGTCCTCTGTTAGGCATCGCGGCATGGCCTTTGGCATTTTGACTGCTCTCGACCCGAATTTCCTGCTGATGGCGTTCCTCGTGGCAATCCTCTCTGGTGTCATAAAAGGGGCCATCGGGTTTGGCATGCCACTTGTGATGATGTCCGGGTTGTCGACGTTCCTTGATCCCAAGCTCGCTCTGGCTGGCCTGATCGCACCGATTGTCTTTTCCAACGCACTGCAAGCCTTTCGCACCGGCGTGGGCCCGGCTGTTGAGGCCACGCGTCTGGCATGGCGCTACATGCTCATTGTTTGCATCGCCATTTTCTTGGCGGCACAGTTCGTCCCCTCTATCCCCAGCACGGCCTTTTACTTTGTTCTTGGCGTTCCAGTGCTTGTGCTGTCGCTCATTCAGTTGATTGGACTGCGCCTAACCATCCCGATGCAGCACCGCAGATGGGCCGAATGGGTAATCGGTCTGATCTCGGGCATTTTGGGCGGATTAGCCGGCACATGGGGGCCGACAACGGTGCTTTACCTCCTGGCCATAGACATGCCCAAAATGCGCCAAGTGGTGGTGCAGGGGATGATTTACGGCCTTGGGTCGATCACACTTCTGCTGGCGCATTTGCGATCCGGTCTCCTGAACGCAGAGACCATTCCCTTTTCGCTTGCATTATTGCCGACAGCTCTCATTGGAATGTGGGTCGGGTTTCGGATTCAGGACAAGCTGGACCAAGAGAAGTTCCGCACATTGACCCTGCTTGTGCTGGTGGTGGCGGCGCTCAACCTTCTGCGCAAGGGATTTGTGTCTTAAGTAAAGATCGAAAGAGGCGCTGGCTGCGACCGTTGTTCTGCGCAGCTAAAGACCACGGGGTGACGCCAAGAGCCAAAGCCCGAAGAACGTATACGCCACCATAAACGCGGCCAATGGTGCTTGGCCCAAGAGTGCACGACGCGTGCTCTGTTGATCCCGCATGGCCAAGGCATGGGCCAGTAAGATTGCCACCACATGGCCAACCACAACAGCACCTGCCTGCGTCAACCAAATCGCCTTCACTGTAGCGGGCGTATTGAAGAAACCGGTGGTCACGTAGAAGTCGCCAAGACCCAACAGATCCGCCCGGCGCCCCATGGGATCATTCAGCATCTTCACGAAATACTGCCCATCGACCATGAAAGACGTGAGGTAATGCGCGACGTGATAGGCAATGGCAATTGGCAGGATCGACGGCGCGAAAAGGCAAAATGCGTGCTTGAGCGACCGACCCGAGCCTGCAATCCGCTCTCCGATCCAAAGACAGGCGGCAAAGGCGGCGATCAGCGCCGCGTTGGTGCAGATAAGCCCCACAAGGCTCTGCCCTATGACCGCAGAGCGGCCGGGGAATTCCAAAGGGTTGATCCCCAATAGGCCGAGCCAGAAGAATGTCTCGTTCAACCCATCGAAGCTGCCTGTCCCCAAAAGAACCAAGATGAACACGGCCAGCGACACCGGTGGTACGGCGCCTTGCAGAGTTTTCCAACCCCAAAGACCGAAACCGACATGACGGCCACGGACTGCAAAAAGCCCCATGCGCCCATAGGCGCGCATCATCACGGTAAATGCCTCGGCCCGAACCATCCAGGCCGGGCCGAAAACCACGCGGCCCAGCAGGGCCGCGTACCAGTAAAGCCCAGCAAAGACCGCAAGGCGGGAGGGATCTGCGGGTGCCGGATCTGCCAACAGGAAGGCCGCAAAAGCCACGAACGCGATCACGGCGGGCCAATGCCCCAGCCAACGGGGGTAACGCAGCGGCGCGCGCGTGGCCGTGACGTAGCTCAGCAGTGCGGCCAGGCCTGTCCAGGGATTGGTGTAGCGCCAGTGGTTGCCGATCAGCCCTTGAAGCGACACCAGGCCGACCCAAAAGAACGTCCAGATGACCAGGGGCAACGGATTGCCCAGCGGATCTCTCGGCCCGGTGAACCCACGCCAGACGGCGAAGGCAAGCGCGACCGTCGCCAGGAGGCTGATCAAATGGCGTAGGACCTTCGGGAACCGAGGCAGAACCGCGAAGGAGGCAAAGATCGCTTCGGCCACCCGTGAGGGCAACAAGGCGATCAGGACGATGGTGAGGATCACGCTGGCGACGCCTGCGGTGATATAGATGTCGGTGGGCAAGAGCAGCACAAAGCCCTGCTCCGCCGCATGGCCCAGCGCCACGCTCGCGCCCATCATTACCAGTAGTGCCGCGACCAGCCCTGTGCGCACGTCGTTCTCCTATCCGTCTCCCTATAGGTACCGATGCGCGCGGCATTCGAAAGGCCGATCTGTTCTTTCGCGATTGACTTTCGTGTCGCACCTCCATTTTGTCGGGATAGAAAGCACACACCTGATGACCACCCAAACTCTCAAACCTTCGGCCCAATCGCTTTGGGTGATCTTCTTGCTGGTGATCCTGGGCGTTGGCTGGGGGCTGCACTTCTCTCTGATCAAGATCGCAGCAGAAAGCGGCCTGCCTTTCTCGGGCATCACGGCATTGACCACGATTGGGATCCTGATCTTCATGCTCTCGATCAGCGCCTACCGCCGCCGCTGGCCCAGCATGCGCCCCGGCGCTTTGCGGTTTTATCTGGTCTGCGCTGCTTTGGGCTACATCATCGCGTTCTTTGTAGAGCTTGAGGTATCCCAACATATCAATGCCGGTGAATTGACCTTGATCGTGGCCACGACGCCCGTCTGGACGATCCTGATTACCAGCCTCTGGCGCGCAAAGCCTGTCAGTTTGCGCCAAATCCTGGGGCTCACCTTGGGTCTTGCCGCCGTGTCGGTTCTGATCATCCCGGAGCTGTCATTTGACAGCGGATCCACCACGCTCTGGCTCGCGCTCGCCTTCCTAGTACCCTTGACCTATGCCAGCTACCACAACGTGGTCGAGGCGTCCTGGCCCGAGGGTATGGACAGCTGGCAGGTGGCCTGTGGTGAAACGATCGCCGCGACCGTTCTTTTGACCCCGCTTTTTCTGGTTTTCGGCGACGGGGTGGGCGTGTTTCTGGATTGGACATCCGGCAGTTGGACGATCCCGGTCATGGC
>CAKZYL010000148.1 GCA_937884705.1 uncultured Roseovarius sp.
GCCGTCTAAATCAATTTCTTCAATCTCCAGGGGCTGGCTCGGAGCCCAGGCTATGGCGGCGCGAGTTTTCATGATGGAGCTCCTCTGTCCCTAATGAATCGTTGTTTTTGTGTGATCTCGTTCAGCGCCCGGATCCGTGACAGGATCGAGCACCAGCAAAAGGCGCGTCTCATGCGTGCCCTCGATGGGGGGTGAGCGGTGCAAGAGACCGGATTTTGGGCCCTCTGGCCAAGCCGTTCCCCGCAGGATGATGGGGGCGCAGGACGGCACGGTGAAAATGCGGCTCGGCTCTGTGCCATCGGGGGAAATGCCGTACTGCGTGCCGGTGCCGCGATAGGTGCAGACCATGCGCGCGGTGACCGCATCAATGTGAAACTTGGCGCAGGCATTCGTGTTGATCGCATCCAGGCGCAGGCGAATGTAATCGGCTTTCATCACATCGGCGAAAATCATGGTGAGTGCGGAAATGTCATCCACCAGCATGCCGCATTCCGGGCAGTTGGGCGTGCCGCACATAAGCGCGGTTTTCTGCAGGGCGTCGCGCACCTTGTCGGGCGCCACGATCATGCGCGTTTTCGGCAGATGCTCTGGATCCACATTGTCGATCCAGTGCTGGAATTCTGGCAACGGGGTGCGCTGCCATATGGCGGCCGCGCATCCAGGTTTATGAATGACACTCAACCCTTCGTAATCCTGGCTGACACCAATGCCAATCGCAGCATTGCTCAGGGTCTTCCGGGTCAAACTCATGCAGCATCCTCCGAGCGGCGCCATGTTGGGAATGGATCAGGCAGGGCAAGGGGGAGCTGATCCGGCCTTGCCGCCACACTCGTGGGCACAAGGCACGCATCCAGCCCGGCCTTCATGGCGGGCCAGTCAATCTCTGCCCCTATAAAGACAAGCTCCTGGCGTCGGTCGCCCCACGGCTCTGACCAATTGTTACGGATGTAGTTGAGGACATCCGGGTGGTCGGGCCATTGCTTTTCCGAGACAGACGCCCACCAGGTTCCGATGGGCTTTACGCTCGATAACGTGCCCGCAAGGGAATACTCGGCCACCCATTCCGGGCGCGTGGCAATCCACAAATGTCCTTTGGCGCGCAGCACGCCCGGCAACTCTCCATTCAGGAAAGCAAGGATCTTTTCGGGGATGAACGGCTGCCGTGCGCGGTAGACATAGCTGACCACGCCGTACTCCTCGGACTCGGGAGTATGGTCGGCAAAGCCATAAAGTTCTTTGGCCCACATGGGATGCTCGTGGGCTTTTTCGAAATCAAAAAGGCCGGTGTTCAGAATCTTGTCCGCAGCTATGTCAGAGTGGTTGGTTTCGATGATTGCCGCATCGGCATTGAGACTGCGGATGATGCGGCGGGCGGCGTTGACCTGCTCCCGGCTGGCATCCGCGACCTTGTTTAGCACGACGACATCGGCAAATTCGATCTGGTCGGTCAGCAGGTGCACCAGCGTGCGGTCGTCTTCCTCGCCCGTGGTTTCCCCTCGATCGCTCAGGAAATCGTGGCTGGTGAAGTCGTTCAGCAAATTGACCGCATCGACCACTGTGACCATCGTGTCGAGCCGCGCCACATCAGAGAGGCTTTCGTCATTTTCATCGCGGAAATCAAAAGTTGCGGCCACGGGCAGCGGCTCTGAAATACCGGTCGATTCAATCAAGAGGTAGTCAAACCGCCCCTCAGATGCGAGAGTCCGCACCTCTTGGAGCAGATCATCGCGCAGCGTGCAGCAAATGCACCCGTTCGACATCTCAACGAGGGTTTCATCGGTGCGGCTCAGCTCGGTGTCGGCACGCACAAGATCGGCGTCGATGTTCACCTCTGACATGTCATTGACGATCACGGCCACACGGCGACCTTCTCGGTTGTTGAGAACGCGGTTCAAAAGCGTGGTCTTGCCAGCGCCAAGGAACCCGGAAAGCACAGTTACAGGGAGACGGGTGTCTGTCATAAGATGGATGCCCTTTTTAAGAGGCTGTCCGAAAAAAGGCGGTCGCTCAGCAGCACCGACCAGCATCATCCGGCAGCATATTTGGTGATGAAGTTATGTTATAACATACCCGTTTACAACCCGGGTGTTGGCGCAGAAAACCACCAAGCAAGGCGCAAGAGCAGCGCTTCGGATCAGTCAATTTCGTGTGAAATCGAACGGCCCACCGACACCACCTGCATGCTCATGCGGTCGTTGCGGGTCCGACCTTTTGCGCGCGCAGCATGTTCAGGCTGGCCTGCAGTTCGGGGCGGCTCAGGTCGCGGGCGATCACAACGATCCGGCTTGTGCGGTCCGAGCCTGTCCAGTCGCGAATAGGTTCTGGCGGATCGAAGATGTGTTGAACGCCGTGGAACACAAACGGGTGTCCAATACCTTCTAGAAAAACGATGCCCTTCACGCGCAGGATGTCTTCGCCTCTGAGCGCGATCAGCGTGTTGAGCCAATGATCAAAGACCTCGTCTGACAACGGCTCTTCTAGTTCGATAGAGGCCGATCCAATGCGCGCATCATGGGGCGCCTCGGGAAACGCGATCTCTTGCACCGCCGCAAAACCCGAAAGGTTCGCCAGCGGATCGGGCGCCGGAGTGCTGGGCATCAACCATTGCAACGTATCGGCCTGGCGCGGCTCCCGGCGCATGCCGCTCAGACCCCAGATATGTTTGGCCACGCCTTTGCCCTGCACGGCGTGCAGAATGGCGACCGTCGGATTGATGGTTTTGATCCGGGTCTCAAACTGCGCTACCTGACCGGCAGTGACGAGATCCGTTTTGCTCAGCACGATGAGATCGGCCATCGCCAGTTGTGAAACCGCTTCAAACTGCGCATCCAGCGTGGCTGGGCCGTTGAACGCATCGGCCACGGTCACGACACCGTCCGCTCTGGTATGCTTGGCCAGATCCTTATCAACCAAAAGCGTTTGCAGGATGGGCCCGGGATCGGCGAGACCCGTGGTTTCGATGACGATCTTGTCAAACTGCAGATCGCCCGATGCCCGGCGATAGAGCAATTGAATGATCGTCCGGGACAGCTCTCCGCGCACCGTGCAGCACAGGCACCCCGACGACAGCAAGATCACGTCGTCGCTGCTCTCCTGGATCAGGTCATGATCGAGGCCCGCATCGCCGAACTCATTGACAATCACTGCCACGCGCCCAGAGGAACCGTCCGCCAGGATGGCATTGAGCAACGTGGTTTTGCCCGCGCCCAGAAAGCCGGTGAGGATCGTTACAGGAACACGCGTGTCCGTCATGCGAGGACCACCCCCTTCTTTATCGTAGCGCTTGCCGACCGCGCAGACCCGTTCGGCCAAGACCGCTGTCGTCACATAATTGGTCAAAACAACGGTTTTGCAAGAGATGCCGCTCTGGTCGTAAGTTTTGCATCCCAATACCACAAGAGCAGGCTCTGTGCCCGCTCACTCTTGGGCGTTGAACACGAAAAGCCGCTCGCCGTCGATGGTGTATCCGTTGATCAGCTGCGCCGCGACGGGTGAGGTCAGCCAGGCCTCCAAGGTTTCGGCAC
>CAKZYL010000149.1 GCA_937884705.1 uncultured Roseovarius sp.
GACTACTGGCTCTTCGATCTCGGTGTGACGGCAGAATGGAACGACAGCGTGACCCTGCGCGGGTATGTGACCAACGTGTTCGATGAAATCGGTGTCACGCGATTTGTCGGCGGTGGTGCCTTTGCAGACGTCACCGCGCCGCGTACATTCGGGGTCACATTGACCAGCCGCTTCTAAAGGCATTTGCCTATGCCCTATGCGCAGATCCGACCCGTTCTATTTCTGGTCGGATTGATGACCTTCGCCGCGTCGATCATGGCGCAGTTTGCGACGCAGGGCGTGGCGTTGTTTCTTCGGGCCGAAGAGACATCTTCCGGCACGATAGGCCTGATTTATCTGGCGGCCATTCCCTATACGCTTCGGTTCCTCTGGGCACCGTTGGTGGATCGCAGCGGGCTTGGCGGACAAGGGCGATACGCCCGATGGCTTATTGTGACACAAATCGCCTGCGCGTTGGCCATTGCCGCGATGGGGCTGGTTGATCCGGCGTCAGCCCCCTTGGCGATTATCGCCATTCTTGCCGTTTTCATGGTGTCCGCGGGCACGCAGCAGACCGCGCTCGGCGGATTGATGACAGCAAGTGTCCCGGCAGAGCATTACCCTAAAGTCACGTCCATTCAGGGAATATCATCCGGCCTTGCGGGGTTTATCCTTGGGGCGGCGGTGCTTTACGTCTTGGCCGATATCGGTTGGCAGGCGGTGATCGCCGCGCGCACGACCATTTCCCTTGCGGGGTGCTTGGTGGCCGTTTGGATCGCGCCCCCGGCTGATGTACCACGGACCCGTCATGAGCCCCGCGTTCCGGTCCTGAGCCATCTGAGCGTTTTCAAAGAACCCCAAGCGCGACAGCTTTTCGTCATTTCCGCCTTGGTCAATTGTTCCGTGGGTATTCCCTACGGCACCAAAGCGGTGCTGTTCATTGATGCGGGTTTTAGTGTGTCTGATGGGGCACTTTACGGAATTGTGCTTGGCAATCTTTTCGGTGTGCTTGGGGCGCTTTTCATTCGGCCGGTGATTGATCGTCTAGGCGGCATGGTGGTGCTTGCGGGGCTGGGTACGCTCAATGTAGCCGTGGTTCTGCTGTTTGCCTTTTTGGCGATGGATGGGCTTGGGCCATCAGGGACCCCCGCGCTTGTCCTATTTGCAAGCTTTGCGGTGTTTGCCTCGTTCATCGCGAGCAGGTCCTTGATTATGCGGCTCTGCAAGCCGGGGCGTCAGGCCACCGAGTTGGCAAGTTTCGTAGGACTTGAGGCGGTTGTTTATCTGATAATCGCAGGGATCAGCCTGGCTTTGCTGGATCGCGTCGGTCTGGCCGCCATTCTGTTTTGCCTGCTTCCATGTTCGGGCGCGGGGTCTCTTTTGGCATGGCGCTACCAGACGCGTTATCCGGGTCCACATCGGAGCCGAGGAGAGGGCTAGTTGAGGAACTCAACCGTTGAGGCAAGGTTTGGACGGATGCGTCAGGCACTTTCCCGCGCTCTCGAGGAGCAACCTAGGCATCCGTCGCGCGATACCCTCACCAAATAAATTGTTGCAAAAAAAAATAATAAAAAATTGCTTAATATAAATATTAAGTTTTATAATCTTGACATCATCTTCCTCTGAAACGGAACCCCCAAAAGGAGACGCAAGCGATGGTCGGATCGATCAATCGCGTTTGCCCTCCTTTCAGTTAAGAGGAACGGAACCATGTCTGTTGATCTCTACAAAGCTCGCGTGCGTGCGCCGCAAGCAGCGAGGCCAATCGTCTTTGCTTTCCACGGCACTGGTGGAGATGAAAGCCAGCTGTTTGCTCTGGCAGACCAGCTTGTGCCTGGAGCCGGCATAGTGTCTCCGCGCGGAGATGTATCAGAATTCGGCGCGGCGCGGTTTTTCAAGCGCACGGCGGAGGGCGTCTATGACATGGACGATCTTGCCCGTGCGACGGATAAAATGATCACTTTCGTCGAAGCGTACAGGGCCAAGAACCCAGGTCATCAGGTCTATGCTCTGGGCTATTCGAACGGCGCAAACATTCTGGCCTCAGTGTTTCTCAAGCGGCCGGATCTTTTCGACCGCACCGCAATGCTGCACCCCCTTGTGCCATGGCAGCCAGAAGACAATCCAGCATTGGCCGGGCGCAAGGTGCTGATCTCTGCCGGGCAACGAGATCCGATCACCCCGTGGCATATGACCCAGACGCTGATCTCTTGGCTGACGGAGCAGGGTGCGGATGTAGAGACCGAAGTGCATGACGGCGGTCATGAGCTTCGCAATAGCGAACTGACGGCGTTGCAGTCTTTCTTCAGCGACTGACCCGGCCTAGGCGGCACCTGTCTGCAGTGAATTCAATGTGGACAGGACCGCCGCCTCTTTCTCAACACAATCCATGAAGGCAATGACATGCGGTTTCTTTGCCTGAGATTTATGGCACATGAGGTAGTAGTTGAAACCTGTTTCAAGCACCGGGCCGCTGACAAACTGCAGCCGCCCTTGGGACAAGGCCTGATACACCTGTATCGACCAGCCCAGCATGACGCCCTGCCCATCCAACGCCATGTCCAACGCATAGTCTGCCGAGAGCGGATCGAAGGTCATTTCGTATTCGGGGCGCCCTTTGGTCAAGCCCGCCTGGTCAAACCACAGATCCCACGCGGCGTTATCGCCAAACAGGCGCAAAATCACGTCTTCGAGCAGGGGCAGACGATAGAAGTTCTCTGCCGATTTTACATCGTGGCGGTCGATGAACTCTCGCGTGGCAACGGGCAGCAGGATCAGTTTGTGGATGTGTCGGGCGTAGACATCCTTGGGCGGTGTGGCGGCCAAGCGGAACGCAATTTCATCCTCGCCAAATCTGAATTCCTCCCAGCTGTGCAGGGTTTCGATTTTCGTCTTCACCTCGGGGTGGCTGGCGGTGAAGCGATGCAGGTTGGGCAGGAGCCAGCTCCGAATGATCATCCCCGCGGCAAAGACACTGAGGTGTTGCGCCTGACCGGGCCTCACATCGTCGACTGCCTGGCGCAGCCGGAGAAAGCTGTCGGTGACCGTGGGCTGAAGCTGTCGGCCTTGCCGCGTCAGTTCGATCGCGCGGGTTTTCCGGATGAAAAGGTCAACGCCCAGATCAGCCTCAAGCGCCTTGATCTGCTGGCTAACCGCCCCCGGCGTAACCGCCAATTCCGACGCGGCCTCTTTGATCGAGCCTCGGCGCGCGGCCGCCTCGAAGGCGCGCAAACTCAACAGCGAAGGGAGACGAGACATCGGCATGGCGGCGAAGAC
>CAKZYL010000150.1 GCA_937884705.1 uncultured Roseovarius sp.
CTTGAGCGTGAGCAGTCCAAGCTGCAAGCTTCCCTCGGCGGCATCCGCGAAATGGGCGGCGTGCCGGATCTGATCTTCGTCATCGACGTCAAGAAAGAAGCGCTGGCCGTGGCCGAGGCCAACAAGCTGGGTATCCCGGTCGTGGCCGTGGTCGACACCAATTGTAAGCCCGACGGCATTGATTATATCATCCCCGGCAACGACGATGCAGCCCGCGCGATCACGCTCTATTGCGATCTGGTGTCTCGCGCCGCGCTTGACGGCATGTCCGCACAGCTTGGTGCGGCAGGCGTTGATATGGGCGCGTTCGAGGAAGCCCCTGTCGAAGAGACACTCGCCGAGGAACCCGCAGCGAGCGAAGAGCCGGCAGCGGAAACACCCGCCGAAACTCCCACCGAAACGCCCGCGGAAAGCTGACCCCTGTCACATATCTGACGTGCGTGGCGTGATATCGCCACGCTGATCCATATTTTTTGAGGAGAGCCAAAATGGCGATCACAGCAGCAATGGTAAAGGAACTGCGCGACAGCACCGGCGCAGGCATGATGGACGCGAAAAAAGCCCTGACCGAAACGGATGGCGACATGGACGCCGCGGTGGACTGGCTGCGCACCAAGGGCCTTGCGAAAGCGGCCAAGAAATCTGGCCGGACAGCGGCCGAAGGCCTCGTTGCGGTCAAGGTTGACGGCGGCAAGGGCGTCGCGGTTGAGGTCAACTCTGAAACCGATTTCGTTGCGAAAAACGCTGATTTCCAAGGCATGGTGGCCGGTGTCGCAGGCGCCGCTCTGGGCGTGTCCGACATCGAGGCGCTGAAAGCGGCTGACATGGGCGGCAAAACCGTCGAGGCCACGATCACAGATGCGGTCGCGACCATCGGCGAAAACATGTCCGTGCGCCGCATGGCCACGCTCGAAGGCGCCACGGTTGTGTCCTACGTGCACAACGCGGCGGCTGACGGCATGGGCAAAATCGGCGTCCTGGTCGCTCTGACCGGTGATGAGGCGTTCGGCAAGCAGGTCGCCATGCACATCGCGGCCACCAACCCGGCGTCTCTCGATGAGGCCTCCCTCGACCCAGCCGTGGTGGAGAAAGAGAAGCAGATCCAGATCGACATCGCGCGAGAGAGCGGCAAGCCCGAGCAGGTGATCGAAAAGATGATCGTCGGCCGCATGAAGAAGTTCATGGCCGAGGTCACGCTCCTGGGTCAGGCCTTCGTCATCAACCCAGATCTGACGGTCGCCGCGGCTGCCAAAGAAGCAGGTGCCGAGATCACCGGCTACGTCCGCCTCGAAGTGGGTGAAGGCATCGAGAAAAAAGAAGAAGACTTCGCAGCAGAAGTTGCCAAAACGGCAGCCGGGGGCTGAGACTTTTTCAAAGCCTTAAAGACTTCGGGGCGCTTTCGAGCGCCCCTTTCTTCGCATAATGGGCCGAGTAATCGCGACGCCCTGAAACGCTCCTGCTGTTTATGCCGCACTGCGAAAAAGTCCGCTATGAGCCTTTCTTGACCGATGCTGCACAATGCACGAAGGTCTACTTGACCGCAAAGTTATGCGCACAATCAATTCAAGATGTCTTCACAAATGACCGCAGTGGCCTTCCTCGAAATCCCATGCGCCCTGTTGCTCTCCGCGTTCCAAAAAAGCATACGCAATTTCAATGTCTACACTCTCGGGAACGTCTACCGCGTACATTTGGTATCCAAAGTCTCCGTATTCGTATGAGCATCCAAGGCACTCGAGTGGTTCCCAGGACTTGGAAAACAGCACTGGATCATGCTTGTCCTGCAAAATAAGAATTCGATATGTGGAATGCCCAGATTTTGGACCAAGGCCAACAACTTTTATTTGACCTTCAACCCGGCTCGTAATGACAGCGTCCCCTAAGCTGATGCCCTTTGCAAAGAACGGCGAATTTTCAAGCTGATAGATACCGCAACCAAGACTGGTTGCCCAAACACTCTCAGTTACAAAACCATGCCAGGTGTCTGAGCCGAGATCAAAAATGACCTTCTGCATTTGATTGTCTGTTGCGTTCATCTGTGTACGCTAGGTTGCAAACTGCATTGTGTCACGACTTTAGGCAAAACCCTAAAGCCGACATTGGCGAAGCAGCAGCGAAAAAGCGCTTTGTCCGCACAGCAGACTAAGGTGTAGAATGGACCCAGCCACAGCAGCAGTTCCAAGCCGCGATGAACCTAGGGCGTCAGCCCGCCGCCCGTTACGCCAGACGTACCGGGGTC
>CAKZYL010000151.1 GCA_937884705.1 uncultured Roseovarius sp.
TGAAGGCCCTGCCGGTGCTGATGCTGGGCGGCTTCACCTCGATCCCCGGTGCGATTGTCGGCGGGCTGATCATCGGCGTGGGGGAGAAGCTCTTTGAGTTCGCC
Source organism: uncultured Roseovarius sp. (assembly GCA_937884705.1). GTDB lineage: Bacteria > Pseudomonadota > Alphaproteobacteria > Rhodobacterales > Rhodobacteraceae > Roseovarius. The sequence goes on from CAKZYL010000151.1 coordinate 105, forward strand.
ATTGGCCCGATGGTGGGCGGCGCGACGGAGAACTGGTTTGCCTATGTGCTGGCGCTCATTGTGCTCGTGTTCCGACCGCAGGGCCTGTTTGGGGAGAAGATCATTGAGAGGGTCTGACGTAAAACATGCAGAAGTTGGATCGCTTTCTGCCACTGCATATCGTGGTGGTCTTTCTTTGGTTGGGAACACTCCCGTCATGCGGTCTGGGTCTTTTGCTGGTGATGATGCTGGGGCGCTCTCAAGGTGGAAACGGGGAAGGGTGGCAAATCGGGCTTTTGTTACTGCTCGCGGCGTTTCCATTTTTGTTTCTTGTCTCGGGCCAGATAACCTACGCACGGATAGGTCTCGCTCGGCCAAAAGCAATTGCATTGATGTTCCACACAGCGGTTTTGATCATCGGCTCCATCATAGCGGTTACCGCGCTAAGCGCATCCCTTCCGGCGATGCAAAGGGTTGCTGCGGACGGGCCTTTGTGGAGCATTTTCGTACCCAGTATTGGGGCAGCAGTGGCTTGTTTAGCCTATCTACGCATTCTGATCGCGCGCATCACGCAAGCGGGGGACATTGATCATGCTCTATCGTGAATCCGGCGACTTCTCGACGACCTATCAACAGGATGGTCAGACATTCCCGATCAAGTTTGACCGGTATCGCTACTATGCCGTCATGGCCATTGCCTTTTGCATCGTGCCGTTTCTGGTCAACGACTACTGGGTCAACGCGATCTTTCTGCCCTTCTTGATCTATTCGATCGCGGCCATTGGGCTCAATATCCTGACCGGCTATTGCGGGCAGGTGAGCCTTGGAACGGGCGGCTTCATGGCCGTGGGGGCCTATGCGTGTTACAAGTTGATGACGGGCTTTCCCGAGATCAACATCTTCTTCCACATCATCCTCTCTGGCGGGATCACGGCGGCGGTTTGCGTTCTCTTTGGACTGCCATCGCTTAGGATCAAAGGCTTCTATCTTGCCGTGGCGACGTTGGCTGCGCAGTTCTTCTTGGTGTGGATGTTCAACAAGGTGAGCTGGTTCTACAACTACTCCGCCTCCGGTCAAATCAACGCGCCAGAGCGCACGATCTTTGGCTACGCTGTCACTGGTCCGGAGACTCTCCCCTGGGTGGCTTACATCTTCTGTCTGGCGTTCACAGCGGCCAGCGCCATCATCGCGCGCAACATCACGCGCGGCAGCACCGGGCGCAAATGGATGGCCATTCGCGACATGGATATCGCGGCGGAAATCATCGGGGGGGATCCCCTGCGGGCCAAGCTCAGCGCCTTCGCGGTCTCGGGCTTCTTCGTGGGCATCTCCGGCGCGCTTTTCTTTGCGGTCTATCTGGGCGCGGTTGAGGTGGGTGAGGTCTTTGGCATCGTCAAATCCTTCCTCGTGCTCTTTATGATCATCATCGGTGGGCTGGGATCGATCTTTGGGTCATTCGCGGGGGCGGCGTTCCTCGTGCTCTTGCCCGTGATGCTCAAACTGGCGCTCGCGGACAGTGTCGAGGTCAGCACCGCCTCTGACGTGGCCTCCTGGATCTTCTTTTACATCACTTGCGCCGGCGCGGTGCTCTTCGTGGCGTCCTGGATCCAGAAGATGATCGGCAAAGGCGGGCATCTGATGCTGCTCTGGGGCAGTGTCACCATCGTGGCCTTCTTCCTGATGGCCTTCCTCAAGGGGGGCCTGGGCTGGCCCACCGACATCGTCGCGCACGTTCAGTTGATGATCATCGGGCTTTTGATCGTGATATTCCTGATCTTGGAGCCGCATGGCCTGGCGCAGCTTTGGCGCGTGGCAAAAGAGAAATTAAGACTTTGGCCCTTCCCCCATTGAGGGGCCATCGAAAGACGGCGGGGTGACCCGTCCCATGAACATCGGACAATAACCAAGGGAGGATTTGAACCGATGAAGACCAAACTACTCACAGCGGCAGTGGCCGCAATGATGGCAGCAGGACCGGCAATGGCCGATCTTGTGTTCCCATCGCTGGACTACCGCACAGGGCCCTACGCCGCGAACGGTATTCCGCTGGCGGATGGCTATGCCGATTACTTCACCATGCTCAATGAGCGTGATGGCGGCATCGGTGGCGTCAAAACCCGCGTGGTGTCCTGTGAAACGGGCTACAACACGGAAAAAGGCGTGGAGTGCTACGAATCCACCAAGGGTGAAGGTTCGCTGGTCTATCAGCCATATTCCACCGGCATGACCTATCAGCTGATCCCCAAAGTGACGGCTGACGACATCCCGCTCCACACCATGGGCTACGGCCGGACCTCGGCCAAAAACGGCAAGGTGTTCAGCCACGTGTTCAACTACCCGGCCAACTACTGGGATGGCGCCTCCATCGCGATCAAGCATCTGCTCGACGTCAATGACGGCGACATCAGCGGCAAGACCGTGGCGCTCGTCTATCACAACTCTGCCTATGGCAAGGAACCCATTCGCACGCTCGAGAAGCTGACCGAAAAGCACGGATTCAACCTGACACTGCTGGCTGTTGACCACCCTGGTCAGGAGCAGAAATCCCAGTGGCTGCAGATCCGCCGCGAAAAGCCTGACTACGTTCTGATGTGGGGCTGGGGCGTGATGAACCAGGTTGCGATTCAGGAAGCGGCCAACATCCGCTATCCGATGGAGAATTTCATCGGTGTCTGGTGGTCCGGTTCTGAAAACGACGTGCTGCCAGTGGGCGACGCGGCCAACGGCTACAAGGCTCTTGCCATGACGGCACCAGGCGGTGATTTCAGCATCTACGAAGACCTCAAGACCCATGTCTATGACAAAGGTCTGGCCTCTGGTGCAGGCGATCAGGCCGGAACCGTGCTTTACAACCGCGCGCTTTATGCTGCGATGCTGGCGGCTGAGGCGGCCCGCAACGCACAGGAAATCCACGGTGTGGCTGAAATCACGCCCGCGATGATGCGTGACGGTATGGAAGCGCTGGACATGACCGAAGAGAAAATGGCTGGCCTCGGCTTTGCCAACTTCGCTCCGGCCTTCAGCGTGAGCTGTGAAAACCACGGCGGCAACGGTCTGGGTGCCGTTCAGCAGTGGGATGCCAGCGCCAAGACCTGGAACCTGATCACCGACTTCATGTCGTCCGATCAGGATGTGATCGCGCCGCTCGTCGACGAGGACAGCGCCGCGTTTGCAGCTGAGAACGGCATCGAAGCTGGCTGCTAAGGCTGAGAAAAGATTCGGCCGCCGCACGGACGTGCGGCGGTCGGCCATTTGAGTATTTTTGGAACGAACACGTCCGAGGTCACGCAACCCCGGGCGCCACAGGGAGACGCGGCCCATGCTGGATGCAGCCAAGACAGATGATACGCTGCTCGAGGTCAACAATATCGAGGTGATCTACAATCACGTGATCCTCGTGCTGAAAGGCGTGTCTCTCAATGTGCCCAAGGGCGGGATTACCGCGCTTCTGGGCGGCAATGGTGCGGGCAAAACGACCACGCTGAAGTCTATCTCTAACCTACTGAAATCCGAACGCGGCGAAGTGACCAAAGGCACCATCAAGTACCGTGGCGAACGGGTGCAGGAGATGCTACCCTCCGATCTGGTCAAGATGGGCGTCATTCAGGTGATGGAAGGGCGGCACTGTTTTGAACACCTCACGGTCGAAGAAAACCTGCTGACCGGCGCTTATACGCGCGGCGGTGGCAAGGGCGATATCGATGCCGATCTCGACCTTGTCTATTCCTATTTCCCGCGCCTGAAAGAGCGGCGCAAAAGCCAGGCTGGCTATACCTCCGGCGGGGAACAACAGATGTGCGCCATTGGCCGCGCGCTGATGTCTCGGCCTGAGACGATCCTTCTGGATGAGCCTTCCATGGGTCTTGCACCGCAGTTGGTGGAAGAGATCTTCAACATCGTGAAATCGCTCAACGAGAAAGAAGGCGCGACCTTCCTTCTGGCTGAGCAGAACACCAACGTGGCGCTGCGCTTTGCCCATTATGGCTATATCCTAGAGAATGGCCGCGTGGTGATGGATGGCCCCGCCAAAGATCTGCGCGAAAACCCGGACGTGAAAGAATTCTATCTTGGCATGTCCGAAGAGGGCCGCAAATCCTTCCGCGACGTGCGCAGCTATCGCCGCCGGAAGCGGTGGCTCAGTTAAAGGCTTACTGTTCTTGCAGCAGCTTCGCCCGCATGTCCTCAATCAGCTCCAACGCCTCTTCCCGCGTGTTGCGGATATTGGGGCGGAAGCCTTGGGTCTCTGCGCGCATGCGGATCGTCTCTTCGGTCTCCGACCCGGCCGCGAAGCGCACGGAGCCAAGCGAGCCCGCCTCGTTGAGCCGCTTGCCCCGATGCGCATAACGCACCCAGGCCCCGGGCAGGATCTTGCACCCATTCAGGTTCACCAGGAAGAACCAGCGCCGGTCGCTCTCGATGATAGCCGCCTCAAGATAGTCGTAGACATCATCGACATCCCGGCTGTGGTGGAAGGTGAAATGCGAGAAATCGACGTCCATGATGACCGTCTCAGGATCGAAATGCACCCGCGACGCGATCTCGTCGGCAGTATAGTTCGCCTCATGAACGATCTTGTTGCGCCGTTTGTTGGGCAGCGACCGGATGCGCGTGATGGCGGCGTCCCGATCCGAAAAGAGATTGGGATCGAAGGCTTCGGTATTGGCCGCCTTCAGGATCTGCTTGTGCGTCTCTTCCGAGGCGTCAAAGCGCACGGATCCCATGGAATGCGCCATGTTCAGCGCACGTCCCCGGCGGGAATAGGCGGTCCAGGCATCGGGCTCGATCCGCGTGCCGTTGAGGTTCACCAGAAAGAACCAAAGCGTCTCCCCCGTGGCGCGAATGCGATCTTCCAGCCGGTCGTAAAACGCGTTCACACCGCGCGTGCTTTCGAACCGGATATTGGAAAAATCTGCTTCCATGATCTTGTCCGCATCATGAAAGGTGATCCGGCTGTCCATGTCGGCCTTGGACAGGGATCTGGCCTCGGGTCGGTTTGCAATCTCAACGACCATTTTTATGTCCCTGTTTGTGTCCCTGGGGAGTCATCGACGTCGCCCCTAAATTCTGTCAATTCTATTGAAAAAGGATGCCTGACGCTGTGTCAGCTGACAACCGGCCACCCGGTCGACGGAAGGCATCTGCGCGGAGGTTTGCCACAATGAGCGCATTCTACGATGATCTCGAAACCCGCTCTGCCGAGGCGCGCGCCGCAGATTTGGCGCGGGATTTGCCCGCTCAGATCGCCCGCGCACAGGCGCTCTCAGGGTATGCCGGACGGCTAGAAACCTTTGATCCCAGCACAGTTACGGACATGTCCGCCCTCGCGCGGCTGCCGGTCTTGCGCAAATCCGATCTGGGCGCGGCGCAGAAGGCCTCCGCTCCCTTGGGCGGGCTTACATCCAAAGATGCGCGGGCTTTTGCCCATGTGTTCCAATCTCCGGGGCCGATCTATGAGCCGGGAGATACAACCCAAGATTGGTGGCGCATGGGGCGATTCGTGCATGCCTGCGGCATCGGAGCTGGCGACATCGTGCAGAACTGTTTTGGCTATCATCTGACGCCCGCGGGCATGATCTTTGAAAACGGCGCGCGGGCTGTGGGCGCGACCGTGCTGCCAGCCGGAACAGGCCAAACCGAGCTGCAGGCGCGTGCCGCGTGTGACATCGGCGTCACGGCCTACTCAGGCACACCGGATTACCTCAAGGTGATCCTCGACAAGGCCGATGAGATGGGGCTTGCGCTGGGCATCACGAAGGCAGCCGTCAGCGGCGGCGCGCTCTTTCCCTCCTTGCGACAGGAATATGCCGATCGCGGTGTCTCCTGCCTGCAATGCTATGCCACCGCCGATCTGGGCAACATCGCCTACGAAAGCCCCGCGATGGAAGGCATGATCGTCGACGAAGGCGTGATCGTTGAGATCGTGACACCGGGCACGGGTTTTCCCGTGACCCCGGGGCAGGTGGGCGAGGTCGTGGTGACCACGCTCAACCCCGATTACCCGCTGATCCGTTTTGCGACGGGCGATCTGAGCGCAGTGATGGCGGGTGAAAGCCCCTGTGGCCGAACCAATACGCGGATCAAAGGCTGGATGGGCCGCGCCGATCAGACGACCAAGATCAAAGGCATGTTCGTGCGCCCCGAGCAGGTGGCCGCACTCGTGGCACGCCACGCCGAAGTGACGCGGGCCCGCGTGATCGCAACCCGTTCTGGCGAGATGGACATGATGCGCGTCCAGCTGGAATCCACCGGCGGCACAGCTGACGACTATGCCGCCTCAGTCGTCGATGTGCTGAAGCTCAAAGGTGAGGTCGAAGTCGTCGCACCGGGCAGCCTGCCCAATGACGGCTTGGTCATCGAAGATCAGCGAGAGTACTGAGCGCGTCGCGCACCGAATTTTTGAAAAAAATTCCCGCCAACGTTGGCGGGAAAAATTTGAGAAATTTTTGGGCCTGCTGGCGAAGACGTGGTGCGGTTTCCAGGCTTGTTCTCGTACTGCAACAGTCCGCTTTTGGCTTTTGTAAACCATGTCTTGCGATTGATACGCCGGTCGCCAAGTGCCTTAAGCGCGCTGAAACCTGCTCGGATCATAGGCCGAGAGATCCATATTGGGCGGCTGTCCATCAATCAGCGCGGCAATCAACCGGCCCGTCTTCGGCCCAGCAGTGAGGCCAATATGCTGATGCCCGAACGCGGCATAGGCGCCTGTGGTTCCAATCTCTCCGATCAAAGGCACGCTGTCGGGCGTGGAGGGCCGAAAGCCCAGCCACTCCTCCACGCCGTCATACTCCAGCGCCGGAAACACCCGCGCCACATGCTCTCCGATGATCTGCAGCGCGGCGCGGTTGGGGCCTTTGCTCGTATCCCCAAGCTCAACCGTGCCAGCGCAGCGCAGGCCGGACGTCATCGGATTGACCCCAAATTTGCCTTTGACAATCATCATCGGATCGCGCGGCATCGCGCTAGGGTTCTTGAAATGCAGGTGATGCCCCCGCTCGGCGATCATCGGTATTTTGAGCCCGAGCTTGGCCATTAACGGCTTGGACCAGATGCCGGCGGCCAGCACCATCCTGTCGCAGGGCAGGGCTCCCTGATCGGTGAGAACCGCAGTGACGCGTCCACCCTCCAAGACAAGATCCTGCGCATCGGCCTGCAGATACCGCCCGCCTTCCTCCGTCAGCACCTCCGCCAAATCGGCCATGTATGCGCCCGGATCAAGAATATGACCGTGATCGCGCAACCGTGCTATGAACCCGCAGTCGGATGCAAGCATCGGCTCAATCTCCTGCACGGCGGGCCCTTCGATCAGCTCCGGCACCTGATCAAACTCAGCACGGATCCCCCATTCCCGCGCGCCTGCTTCATACTCTGCGCGGCTGTTGTAGACGAAGTTGAAATCGCTCTCAGCGATGCGGTCGGCGGCCCGCGTGCCCCTCGTCAGCGCCCTGTGCTGCTCCACCGTATCGGTCACGATCTGCGCGATACCCTCCACCATATGCGGCAGCCTGCGCGCGCTCGCATTGCGCAGAAATCGCCACAGCCAGGGCGTCATTTGAGGCACCGCGGACCATTGCAGGAAAAGCGGCGATTTCCGATTCAAAAGATACTTAAGCGCCGTCTTGGGAAGATCCGGCGTATTCACCGGAACCACGGCCCAACGCGCCAAGAGCCCCGCATTGCCATAAGACGCGCCCGCGCCGGGATGATCCCGGTCGATCAACGTCACCTCATGGCCCGCCCGACGGAGCCAGATTGCAGAGGACAGCCCGCAAATCCCGGCACCGATGACAATGATTTTGAGAGGCCGCGTCATGGCGTTATCCCTAGAGCTTGCCCGCGCCATGCTAGCGGGGTTTTCGGCCCTGCTCCACCAGCAATCTGGACCATCCAAACACGCCACCATGCCCGATTTAAGGCGCCACTTTGCGTTTCTTTCTTTTCAAAAATACCCAAGCCGCAGCTCAGCCAGGTGAGGCCTCAAGAATGGCGCGTACCCGGTCGCGAAAATGCGGCACCGCATCGTCAGCCGTCACAAAATCCATCGCGTCCATGAGCAACCACCCTTGACCTTCATCCCCGAACACAACGTCGGTGGCGCGCTCTGCGGGCAGATAGGCTGCAAAAAACCAGGCGCGCCTGGGGGCCTGGTAAAACCGAGGCCGCTCCAGATCTCTCGCGGCCAACACCAATCCCAGCTCTTCGGCCAGTTCGCGCAAGACGCAAGCCTCAGGTGTTTCTCCGGGCTCTCGCATCCCGCCGGGCAGATCGATGCATCCGGCATAGGGCAGGCCGGTTATGTCATCACGGCGCAGAACGGCGAGCTTATCTCCAAGGAAAAGCGCTATTTTGGCGCCGTCGAATTCCGCGCGGTTATCCGTACTTGATGACAGGTTTTGTCGCGCCATGTTCGTCTGCCCCTCGCGCTTTGCCGATGGAGCCTCTATAATTTGGCAGCGCTATTTTTGGAACCACGTGATCGATGCCAGCCCTTTGCCGTGCTTGCCTGACGACATTTGAAAGCGGTTCGCGCTGCCCGACCTGTCGCAGCCCGCGCGTGACCGAGCATCCGGAACTTTACACGCTGTCCATCGCCCATATGGATTGCGATGCCTTCTATGCCAGCGTGGAAAAGCGCGACAATCCCGAGCTGCAGGACAAGCCGCTGATCATTGGCGGCGGGCGGCGCGGTGTCGTCTCGACGGCCTGCTACATCGCGCGGATCAATGGCGTGCGCTCGGCCATGCCGATGTTTCAGGCCCTGAAGCTTTGCCCCGATGCCGTGGTGCTGAAACCCCGGATGGAAGTCTATGCCAAGATCTCCCGCGAGATCCGCGCGATGATGGAGGATCTGACGCCCTCCGTGGAGCCGCTCTCCCTCGATGAGGCGTTCCTCGATCTCACGGGCACGGAACGGCTCCATGGGGCGCCGCCGGCGGTGATGCTCGCGCGGCTTGTCAAACGCATGGCCGACGAGCTGGGCGTCACCGGCTCCATTGGCCTGTCGCACAACAAGTTTCTGGCCAAGGTGGCCTCTGATCTCGACAAGCCGCGCGGGTTTTCCGTGATCGGTGCGGCGGAAACACAGGACTTCCTTCGCCCGCAGCCGGTCAGCTTGATCTGGGGGGTGGGGCAGGCGACACGGGCTTCGCTCGAGGCCGCAGGCATTCGCACCTTCGCCGATCTTTTGCGTTGGGAGCGTCAGGATCTCGCGGCGCGCTTTGGGTCGATGGGGGATCGGCTCTGGCATCTGGCGCGCGGCCAGGATCGCCGCCGCGTGTCGGCCCATGAACCGGTGAAGTCGATCTCAAATGAGACCACCTTTGGAGAAGATACGGCCAATCTTGAGATTCTCGATGGCCATATCTGGCGGATGGCGGAGAAGGTGTCTGACCGGGCCAAGGCCAAGGATCTGGCCGGCCGGGTTGTGACGCTAAAGCTCAAGCGCTCAGACCATTCCATCATCACCCGGCGGCATTCACTGCGTGATGCCACGCAGATGGCCGATACGCTCTACACGCAAGCGCGCGCCTTGATGGATCAGGTCAAGCACGACGCGCCCTATCGTTTGATCGGCGTAGGCCTGTCGCATCTGGTGTCTGCCCAAGAGGCCGATCTTTCGGGGGATTTGCTGGATCCCGGCGCGCGGGTGCGCGGTCAGGCGGAACGCGCCACTGATGAGATCAGGCGCAAGTTCGGCGAGGATGCCATCATCAAAGGCCGAGCCCTGCGCTGAGCAGGTTGCCGTCAGCCCCTGCCCATGCAGCCCCAATTCATTTGGCGTAGCTACCGCAGATCCAAATCACGCAGCCCCCAAGTCATTTAGCCCCAGTGCTGATCGACCAGTTCATATGTTCCGTCTTGAAAGCGCAGATAGAGCGCGTCCTGCGCCGAGGCGGACACACGGCTGAACAGCACAAACTCATCGCCGCAGCGCGAGATGAAGATCTGATCTTTGCTGGTGGCCTCTGACCCGCCATACTCAGCTTCTAAGAGGGCCAGCCTGTCATCAAACAGGATCCTGCTGGAGAGTCTGGGATCCAAAACTGCGGGGCTGCACCCCTCGAAAATCTCCTGCAGTACGGCATTGGCCCGAATGCTGGGTCCAATGCTGGACTGCCTGCCAGATTGTATGCCGGTCTCTACGCCAGACTGTGCGC
>CAKZYL010000152.1 GCA_937884705.1 uncultured Roseovarius sp.
CAGGGTCTTTATCCGTTAGCATCTTAATCACGCCGGAGGTATTCATCGTCGAGTTCCACGACATGTTCGCCATGTACATGAAGACGGCATCGACCTTATAGGGATCGCCCGCATAGGCGTTTGACAGCACCATGTGCATCAGCCCATGGGCGCTCATCGGGTTTTCCCACGTATAGGCCTTGTCGATCCGCGCCGGGCTGCCGTCTTCCTTGAGGCAGAGATCCTCGGGCCCCTGCACATACCCCAGATGCGGCCCATCGAGCGGCTTGCCGGGTGTGACTTTGCAATGGGGCTTGGGGTGTGCGCCGACGGGCTTGGGATAGGGTGGTTTGAACCGGAACCCGCCCGGCACCTCGACCGAGCCAAGGATGATCTGCAGCAAATGCAGCGCGCGGCAGGTCTGGAAGCCGTTCGAATGCGCAGAAATCCCGCGCATTGAGTGGAAACTCACGGGGCGGCCTACCATCACCTCGTGCTTTTCACCGCGAAAATCTGTCCAAGGCGTTTCCAGCACAAACTCTTCATCAAAGGCGACGCGGGCGATCTCAGCGGCAATCGTGCGGATTTTCTCGGCTTTGATCCCGCACCGCTCCTCGACGGCTTCGGGCGCGTAGTCGTCCGACATGTAGCGTTCAACCAAGCGGTGCATGACAGGAACGTAGGTCACACCGGCCTGACGATGCGTGGCCGACAGACCGGGGCGCACGCCCTTTTGGTCAAACGGTGCAAGCTTGCCCGTTCGGCGATCAATCACCTGCATTTTGCCGTCATCATCGCGCAGGAACAGGCCATATTCAGGTGATTTAGGGTCGTTATTGATCAGAACCGGCGCATTGGTGAACTGCGCCAGATAATCGAGATCAATCTTGCCCGCCTTCAGCAGGCAATGCACCAGTGACAAGATGAAAAGCCCGTCCGTGCCCGGCGTGATCCCCACCCAATCATCGGCCACGGCGTTATAGCCAGAGCGGATCGGATTTACGCCAATCACCCGAGCGCCGCGGCCCTTGATCCGGCCCAGACCCATTTTGATCGGGTTGCTGTCATGGTCCTCTGCCACGCCAAAGAGCATGAAAAGCTTGGTGTGCTCCCAATCCGGCTGACCAAATTCCCAGAACGCGCCACCCATGGTGTAGATACCACCGGCGGCCATATTGACCGAACAAAACCCGCCATGGGCTGCAAAATTCGGTGTGCCGAAATTCTGCGCCCAGAACCCGGTGAAAGACTGGCTCTGATCCCGGCCCGTAAAGAACGCAAGCTTTGAAGGGTCTTTTTGCCGGATAGGCTCCAGCCACGACACGGCCAGATCCAGCGCCTCATCCCAGGAGATCTCTTCGAACTCGCCCGAGCCGCGTGGCCCCACGCGTTTCAAAGGTGCGCGCAGCCGTGACGGCGCGTTGACCTGCATGATGCCCGCGCTTCCTTTGGCACAGAGCACGCCTTGGTTCACCGGATGATCGCGATTGCCTTCAATATAGGCGACGCGCTTTTCGCCGTCCTCGCCCTCTTTCATGTGCACGTTAATGCCGCATCGGCAGGCACACATGTAGCAGGTGGTCTTCCGAATTTCGTCGGAGACTTTGGGCGAAGTGTCTATTTTTGGCTGGATTGTCATCTGGCGCGTTTTTTCTCATTTCCCTGTCACGTTAAGAACATTATTCCTGCAAGCATCAATACGGCAATGAAAATTGTTTCTACCACAATGAGAGCAATGGCCGCAGGTCCAACGGACAACACCTGTTTGAGGTTCGTCTTCATCCCCACCGCCGCGATGGCAATCAGCAGGAACCAGCGTGAGGCCTGAGAGATCACATCGGTCATCAACTGCGGCACCGGCACCAGAGAGCTGATCGCAGCGAGCGCCAAGAACCCGATCACGAACCCCGGCAGGATCGGGGGGCGGTCACCAGAGATGTCAGATTTCGCAAAAGACCGGATCAGGATCGCGGCAATCACCACCACAGGAGCAAGCATCGCCACGCGAATGAGCTTTACAAGGGTCGCGGTGTCGCCTGTGGCTTCCGAGATCGAAAAGCCCGCACCCACCACCTGCGCCACATCGTGGATCGTTCCACCGAGGAACACCCCGCCTTCGAGCTCACTGAGGTTCAGTGCTCTGACAAGGATCGGATACGCGATCATCGCGATGGTCGAGAGCAAGGTAACGCCCACCACAGTGAAGATCAGCCGTTCTTCAGAGCGTTTGTCCTGTGGCAGGATGGCCGAGATTGCCATGGCGGCCGACGCGCCACAAATCGCCACAGACCCAGAGGTGAGAAAGGCAAACCGCCACTTGCTGCCGAAAAGCCGCGCGACGGCAAAGCCAAACCCGATGGTCAGAACAACGCAGCCGATCACCAGCACCAAAAGCTCCCAGCCCAGACCGGTGAGCATGGACGCCGAGATCCGAATGCCCAAAAGAGCCACGCCAAGCCGCAGAATCGTCTTCGCGGCAAAAGAGATCCCCTCGACGGCCCGCCCCTCTTCGCTCAGAAAACTAACGGCGATGCCAAGAAGCAATGCCATCAGCATGGCAGGCGTGGCATAGTGCTCGGCCAAGAACTGTGCCGATACCGCCACCAGAACGGCAACGACGACCCCGGGAAAGAGCACGCTCGCTCGGATTTTGATTTGGGTGGGATCCAAGGATACGACAGCCATAAATAGTCTCTAACGCTCGCGTTTCATATGGGTCGCGTCCGCCGATTCAGGGCGCGCTGCCGGTTTCATTGAGGGCCATGGCTTGAAGCACTGTGACCGCAATCATCTGGGTCACATCTTCGGCGCTGCAGCCGCGGGACAGGTCATTTGCTGGCCGTGCCAGGCCCTGAAGAATCGGCCCTATAGCGGCATAGCCACCCACCCGCTGGGTGATCTTATAGCTGATATTGCCTGCATCGAGGTTGGGAAAAATCATCACATTGGCCCGCCCTGCCACATTCGAGTCGGGGGCTTTTCGTTCTCCGACACTCGGAACAAAAGCGGCGTCAAACTGCAACTCCCCATCGACCTTGAGATCTGGATGCGCCTGCTGCAAAAGCGCCAGGGCATCGGTCACTTTACCGACCTTCTCATGCCGCGCACTGCCTTTCGTCGAAAAAGACAGCATCGCAACCTGCGGTTCCTGGCGCAGTAAGGCACGGCAAGAGGCCGACGATTGAAGCGCGATCGCCGCCAGCTCCTCGCTGGAGGGATCAATGACCAAACCGCTGTCGGAATAGATCATTGCCCGTGCCAGGTCACCGGCATCCTCAGGCGGGTACATGGCAAAATAGCTAGACACCATCGCCGCATCAGGCGCTTTGCCGATCACCTGAATGGCCGTACGAACAACATCAGAGGTTGAGGCCACAGCACCACCAACAGTGCCCGTTGCGTGACCCTCGCGGACCAGCATCGCGGCATAAACCAGAGGCGTCTCGACCGCAGCACGCGCCTGATCCTCGTCAATGCCCTTATGCTTTCGCAACGCGTAATAGGCTCGTGCGAAACCCTCTGTGAGATCTGAGGTGGCCGGATCGTGGACGCTCGCGCCATCCGCACCAATCTCAGACGCGCGGCCAATGAAAATCACATCCGCCAGCCCGGCTTCGTGCGCGGCCAACCCGCCAGCCAGAACCCGCGGGTCTTCCCCTTCGCTCAACGCGATAATCGGGTTGTTTGTTGGCAGGCCCGATTTACTCAGGTCTGCCAACAACTCGATGGGTGTAAGTGTCACGTACGCTCGCGGCCTCAGACCGCTTGCTCAACCATGTCGTCGGCACTGATACCAGCCACCGAAACTGGCTTCTTCATCGCGTCGCGACGGAAGGGTTCGCCCAGTTCCTGGTTCAACATCACTTCGATGAGCGTGGTCACACCGTTCTCCATCTGATCTTTGATCGCCTGGTTCAGAACGTCTGTCAGCTCATCCATGGTATGTGCCGCGACACCTTTCAGGCCACAGGCCTGTGCGATGCCGGCGTACGACACTTCGGTGTCGAGCTCGGTGCCCACGAAGTTATCGTCGAACCACAGAGTGGAGTTCCGCTTTTCGGCGCCCCACTGGTAATTGCGGAAAACGATCTGCGTGATCGCAGGCCACTCACCGCGACCAATGGCTGTCAGTTCGTTCACAGCGATGCCGAAGGCGCCGTCACCGGCGAAACCGACAACCGGCACGTCCGGCTGACCGATCTTAGCCCCCACGATGGAAGGCAGGCCGTAGCCGCATGGCCCGAAGAGGCCCGGCGCAAGATACTTGCGGCCTTCCTCAAAGGAGGGATACGCGTTGCCGATGGCGCAGTTGTTGCCGATGTCGGAGGAGATGATCGCCTCTTTCGGCAGCGCGGCCTGAATGGCGCGCCATGCCATGCGGGGCGACATCCAATCAGGCTTGGCCGACCGCGCACGCTCGTTCCAGGTTGTGCCTGGATCGTCGTCCTCGTGGTCCATCGATGAGAGTTGCTGCGCCCAGCGAGATTTCGTCTCAGCGATTTTGTTCTTACGCTCGGTGCGGCCTTCATCGCCTGCTGTGTCAGACAGCTGACCCAGGATACCGCGCGCCACTTTGCCCGCGTCACCCACGATACCGACAGAGACCTTCTTGGTCAGGCCGATACGGTCAGGGTTGATGTCCACCTGGATGATCTTCGCGTCTTTGGGCCAGTAATCGATGCCGTACCCCGGCAGTGTGGAAAACGGATTGAGGCGTGTGCCAAGGCAAAGAACAACGTCAGCTTCGTTGATCAATTCCATGCCTGCCTTAGAGCCGTTGTAGCCCAGAGGACCAGCAAACAGCGGGTGGGAGCCAGGGAATGCGTCATTGTGCTGATAGCCCACGCAAACCGGTGCATCGAGACGCTCGGCCAGAGCCATGGACGCCGCGATACCACCTTGCGCCAGAACAACGCCAGCGCCGTTCAGGATCACAGGGTTTTTGGCCGTCGACAGCATCTCAGCAGCCTGCGCGACAGAGTTTTCACCGCCAGGAGACACTTCGAACTCGATCGGATCGGGGATCTCGATGTCTACAACTTGGGTCCAGAAATCGCGCGGGATGTTGATCTGTGTCGGGCCGGAGAGGCGCTTGGCCTGAGAGATCACGCGGGTCAGAACTTCTGCAACGCGTGTCGGGTCGCGCACTTCTTCCTGATAGGCGACCATGTCTTCGAAGAGCTTCATCTGCTCGACTTCCTGGAA
>CAKZYL010000153.1 GCA_937884705.1 uncultured Roseovarius sp.
TGCCGCTGCTCTTCAAATCCCCAGACAAACAAGCAGCGAAGATGATCCATGCGGCTCAAACGGACAGCTATCGCGGCCAAACCGGCATCTACATCACGAACGGCAAGGAGAAGCCTCTCCCAAGCCTCGCTCAAGACGCCAGTGTTCAATCCAAACTGATGGCGAAGCTGTCAGAAGATGCCGGTTTTTAGCATCGGCGTGCTGAGTCTCCCAAGAGCGCAGGTTTGCAAAAGAAGGAGAGAACTCATTTTGAAGTTAATTCTAAAGATCGCCGTCACCGCCATCACCATCTTCTATGGTTTGGTTCCTGCGATCGCCGACCTGAATGAGACCCATCTTTTCAACCCTTTGTGGAGCCAACACGCGCGGTTTCACGGCACTTGGTTCCTCGCTTTCGCTGCAGGCATCGCTTTGATTGCACTGTTTTTGATCTGGGTGCGCGACGATGTGTTTCTACCCATCGCCTTTGGCCTGATCTTTGTGGCGGGTTTCTGGGTCGCGATGGTTTTTGGTCCGATATACAGCGGGGCGTTGGTCGATGAAAATGGCTATGCGCAAACTGTGCTCGGCTTGGATTCTAACATGTTCTTGTTTTCGCTCGTTGGGGTATTTCTGCTGATCCTCGGTGCCCTGGCCAGGCGTGTTTCCCGGACAGGTCAATGAACGACAGTAGATCACTTATGGCGCTGGTGCTGGCGTTCGCCTTGCTGTGGATCCCACTGGGACAGCACGACTTTCTCACACAAAACTGGATGAAAGTCGGAACGTTCATGGCCCCGTTCCTGGTCTTGGTAGCCGCCAGCTTTTCAGACAAATCAAGACGATTGGACGCCCGGGGCGTCTCGCTCGCCTTGCTGGTGGCCTACATCATCCATCAATTCGAAGAGCATTGGGTCGACATCTACGGGCGGACCTATGCCTTCAAACCGAACCTCAACGAATTCCTGTCGGGTCTTTTGGGACATTCAGATGTGCAAGAATTCATGTCCGATACATCGGTCTTTGTGATCAACACATCCTTGGTATGGCTTGTGGGCGCCCTGGCGATCTGGCGCGGCTCGCAGCACGTGTTTGCCGCGCTCTGCATGGCCTCAATCGTGGTCTTGAACGCGATAAGCCACATCGGAGCAGCCCTTATCGCGGGAAGTTACAATCCAGGCTTGTTGACCGGCGTAGTGCTATTTCTTCCAGTGGGCATTGGGGCCTACGTTTGGCTAGGGCGTATCTCAAAGCCGCCCCTCATGATCATTGCGGCAAGTTTCGCCTGGGGACTAATCGCTCATGTGCTGATGATCAGCGGTGTCCTTGCTCTGAATCGTTTCGACCAATTGCCGGAGAGCGCGTACTTTGCAGTGCTGATTGCGTGGTCTTTGGTGCCAGCTTTTGCACCCTGGCGCAGACGGAGTGATTAACCGCTCATAGCAGCTTTGGTTGCCCTTCTCGTGCTAGGCTCAGGACCCATTGATTTTGGGGTTGGTGCGTGATTCACGGTTCGAAAACGAGCGGTGAACATGTCTGATCTGTTTTGGCTGAGTGACACGCAAATGGCGCGTCTTGAGCCCTTTTTTCCCAAGTCCCACGG
>CAKZYL010000154.1 GCA_937884705.1 uncultured Roseovarius sp.
AGGCTTTGGAAAGCTTGATTGCTGATCTGCGTCGGCGCTATGCCGAAGAGCAGGATCGCACGACCCAGCTCTCCGGCCAGGTCGCGAGCCTGGAAACGCAGCTGACAGAAGAAGAACAGCTGCGTCTTGCTGAGGCCGCAGCCGCAGAGGCCCTGCGCGAGCGTCTCGAGAATGCCGATACCGAGCTTACTGCGATGACACTCGCATTGGAGGAGCAACGCCAACGCGCAGAAGAGACGCTGACTCTTTTGGCGGCCACGCAGAGCGAGCAGGAAGATCTTGATATCCAACTCGCCGCTGCGCTTTTGACGCAAGACACCTTGCAGGACGATTTGGCCGCTGCGCTTCTGATCGCCGAAGAAAAGGATCAGCGGATCGCCACGCTGGAAGCGCAGATTGCGGATGCCACCGAAATCGGCGAAGCGACGGCCACGCGCCTGTCTTCTCTTGAGGCACAGCTTGTCGCAGCGCTTGCGGATGCCGAGGGACGGGGCGCGGAACTCGAAAGCCTGCGCTTGGAGCTGTCGCAAACCGAGGGCGCGCGCGCAGCTCTTGAAGAACAGAACACCACGTTGGAGGCCCGTGTCGCAGCCGCGGAACAAGAACTCGCGGCGGTTTTGGATCAGAGGGATAGCTTGGATGGGCAAAGCGCTGGCTTAGAGACGCGCATTGCGCTGTTAGAAACTCAATTGACAACGTTGCAGGACGAACGGACGACCTTGGCGGGGGAAGCGAAAAGCTTGGAAGAACGACTGGCCGAGGCTCTGGCAGCGAAAGTTGCAGCAGAGAATGCCAGTGTTGAGAACGCAGAGCTGATTGCAGAACTACAATCTGCGCTCGCGTTACGCGAAGACGCGCTCGCCAAGGCCCAACGCGAATTGGCCGAGTTGAAGGTGGCGACGGAGACCGCGCAAGCGCTATCGCAAGACGCGGATGATGTGCGCGAGCAACTTGCAGCGGCCCTCGCCGCACGTCTGGCGGCGGAAAACGCGGCCGCCGCTGAGGCCCGTGAAACAGAAGATATCCGCGAAGAGCTTGCCAATGCCTTGGCGGCGAAACTGGCCGCAGAACAAGAGGCGCAAACGCAACTGAGCGAGGCTGAGCGTCAAGCGATCCTTCTATCTGAAGCTCGGTCCCGCCTCGCGGAAGAACAAGAGATCTCCGCAGAGGCGCAACGTCAACAAGCGCTGCTCAGTCAGCAAGTTGCTGCGTTGAGGGATCAATTGGGTCAGTTACAGGCGCTCCTTGATGACGCCAAAGCGCGCGAAGCGGCAGCAGATGTGCAGATCCAAGCGTTGGGTCAGGATCTCAACCTCGCATTGGCTCGGGCAGCCGCGGAAGAACGGCGCAGGCGGCTTCTGGAAGAAGAAGAGCGCAAGCGTCTTGAAGCCGAAGCAGAAGATCTGCAACGCTATCGATCGGAGTTCTTTGGTCAATTGCGTGATGTCCTGGGCGCCCAAGAGGGTGTGCGGATTGTCGGCGACCGGTTTGTCTTTTCTTCAGAGGTTTTGTTTGAGCCGGCTCAGGCTGAGCTCGCACTAGAGGGCCAAGAGGAAATAGCGAAAGTCGTCGATATACTTCAAAGTGTTGTGAGTTCGATCCCTAGTGAGATCGACTGGGTTCTGCAGGTCGATGGCCATACGGATAATGTCCCTATTCGCAACAGCCCGATCTTTGCGAACAATTGGGAACTGAGCCAAGCGCGCGCACTGTCAGTGGTGCTGTACATGGTGAACAATCTGGGCGTTTCGCCAGACCGTCTGTCGGCCAACGGGTTCGGAGAGTTTCAGCCCGTGGCGCTCGGCGACAGTCCTGAAGCGCGTGCGCAAAACCGCCGGATTGAACTCAAGTTTACTGAGAAATAGTTCTGCCCGTTTCGAAGAGAGCCGATTTTTTGCGAGTTGGCGTTGCTCGAAAACTCAAACGAACTCATCAAAAGGCTTTGATTTTAAAGATAATTATCAAATGCCACGGACAATCTGCGCCTGCCCATAAATGCTATTGCTTGCGCCATGGTCAGTGCCACGGCGCAAGCAATTGAGTTCTATCAGTCCGCTGTGAGCAAAGGGGGCTTCTTGCCAGAAAGTTGGCGCTGCTCCGGACCTTCGACTTTGAGGTCGATCTTGCCGTCCTTGACGCCCACTTTCACGATCCCGCCCTTGGCCAGTTTGCCAAACAGCAACTCTTCCGCCAGCGGTTTCTTGATCTCTTCCTGGATCACGCGACCTAGTGGGCGGGCGCCCATCTTATCGTCATAGCCCTTATCGGCGAGCCACTCCGCGGCCGGCTTTGTAAGCTCAATCGTGACATTGCGGTCGATCAACTGAGCTTCAAGCTGCAGCACGAACTTCTCAACGACCTGCAGGATGACCTCTTTGGGCAATGGCGCAAAGGAGATGACAGCATCCAAGCGGTTGCGGAATTCTGGCGTGAATGTGCGCTCAATCGCGGCAGTATCTTCGCCTTCGCGACGGTCACGACCAAAGCCTATGGCCGCCTTGGCCTGCTCAGCCGCACCCGCGTTAGACGTCATGATGAGGACCACATTGCGGAAATTCACCGTTCGACCGTTATGATCGGTCAGGTTTCCGTGGTCCATCACCTGCAGCAGGATGTTGAACACATCTGGGTGCGCTTTCTCAATCTCGTCCAGCAAGAGCACACAGTGCGGATGCTGGTCTACGCCGTCGGTCAGAAGTCCACCTTGGTCAAAGCCCACATAGCCGGGAGGCGCACCAATCAAACGCGAAACGGCGTGCTTCTCCATGTATTCCGACATGTCAAAGCGCAGCAGCTCGACCCCGAGCGTATCCGCCAACTGCTTGGCCACCTCGGTTTTGCCCACACCGGTCGGACCGGCGAAGAGGTAATTGCCGATGGGTTTTTCAGGCTCCCGCAAACCAGCACGGGCCAGTTTTATCGCAGAGGACAGCGCATCAATAGCTTTGTCCTGTCCAAAGACGACGCGCTTCAGCGAGGCTTCGAGATCCTTCAGCACCTCAGCATCGTCCTTGGAGACGTTTTTCGGCGGGATACGCGCAATCTTGGCCACCACGGCCTCAATCTCTTTGGCGCCGATGGATTTGCGCCGCTTAGAGGCGACAACAAGATGCTGCGCCGCGCCAGCCTCATCGATCACATCGATGGCTTTGTCAGGCAGCTTGCGATCATTGATGTAGCGCGCGGATAGATCCACGGCGGACTTGATCGCATCATTGGTGTATTTCACGCTGTGATGGTCCTCAAAGTAAGGCTTCAGGCCCTTGAGGATCTTGATCGTGTCTTCCACCGTCGGCTCTACCACGTCGATCTTTTGGAACCGGCGAGATAGCGCGCGATCTTTCTCGAAGTGCTGCCGGAACTCTTTGAACGTGGTCGATCCCATGCAGCGCAGCTTGCCGCCCTGAAGCGCGGGCTTAAGCAGGTTTGAGGCATCCATCGCTCCGCCTGATGTGGCGCCCGCACCAATCACGGTGTGGATCTCGTCAATAAAGAGAACGGCGTCGGGGTGGCTTTCAAGCTCTGTCACCACAGCCTTCAGGCGCTCTTCAAAATCTCCGCGGTACCTCGTTCCGGCCAAAAGCGCGCCCATGTCGAGGGAAAAGATTGTCGTCTGCGAGAGCACGTCCGGCGTTTCACCCTCTACAATCTGGTGGGCGAGACCTTCGGCGATCGCGGTTTTGCCGACGCCGGGGTCCCCTACCAACAGCGGGTTGTTCTTACGACGACGGCACAGCACCTGGATGCAGCGCTCCACTTCCGAGCTGCGTCCAATCAGTGGATCAATATCGCCGCGACGGGACTTTTCGTTTAGATCAACGCAGTACTTGGCCAGAGCACTTTCACCCTGATCGACCGCTTCGGATCCGGTATTTTCTTGCTTCGACTGCTCATTTTCCATGTCCGACACCCCTTGGACTGGTCGTGTCTCCCCGTAGGCAGGATCTTTCGCCACGCCGTGCGCGATGAAATTCACCGCGTCGTAGCGTGTCATGTCCTGTTCCTGCAAGAAGTAGGCTGCGTTCGACTCTCGCTCGGCAAAGATCGCGACCAAAACATTGGCCCCTGTGACCTCTGTCCGGCCTGATGACTGCACGTGGATTGCCGCGCGCTGAATAACCCGCTGGAAAGCCGCTGTCGGAACAGCTTCGGATCCGTCTATATCCGTCACGAGGTTGGAAAGATCTTCGTCGATAAATTCCACGAGCGTAGACCGCAGATCCTCAGTGTCGACAGAGCATGCTTTAAGTACCCGAGATGCGTCAGGCTCGTCGATCAGAGCCAGCAGCAGATGCTCAAGCGTAGCGAATTCATGACGACGCGCATTGGCGAGTGCCAGTGCTGCATGGATGGCCTGCTCAAGGGTGGTCGAAAACGATGGCACGGTACTGTGCTCCTTTGTCTGCATCCCGGTGTCTTACGCGGGAACTGTGACGTGTTACTGTTAAAGTTTGGTCGATATGCTGGGGCCTTCAAGTCATTTTTTGGCAAAGCGGCTCACAATTCGTCTCAGGTGCCAGCAATTGCTGCATTTTTGAGACGAAACCAACCCAACAATCAGAAGTTATCCTTTCTCGTCCGTATCTCTGTAAAAACGTCTGACGCCGATGCGCCCTCCATACCTAAATGTGCCTGAATCGAAGGATCTTCAGGTCGCAAAAAGGGGTTTGTGTCCAGTTCAAGCGCCAGCGAGGAGGGAACCGTGTATTGGCCCGCGGCTCGCGCTACGCCGATGTCTTCTATCCTTGATTTAAGGCTTTGGTTGCCTGGATCAACGGTGATCGCAAATTGAGCATTCGCAGCCGTATATTCGTGACCTGAGCAAATGATTGTTTCTGACGGCAAAGCAGCGAGTTTTTGTAGTGAAACCCACATCTGTGGTTTTGTGCCTTCAAAGACGCGGCCACAGCCCAAGGCCATCAGACTATCGCCGGTAAACATGACTGCACTTCGTGGAAAATGAAACGCAATATGACCAAGAGTGTGCCCGGATACGTCGATCACGGTACCGCTATCCTGTCCTATGGTGACCGTGTCCCCTTCTTGCACCTCGACATCAAGAGGCGGCAAACGATGTGCATCCGCTGCTGCCCCAATGACTGTCGCCGGATGTTGGGCCAGGAGATCCGACAATCCCTGCACATGATCGGCATGATGATGGGTTAGATACACTTTGGACGCGGTCCAGCCGCGCTTGGCCAACGCCTCCAGAATGGGCTTTGCCTCTGGCACATCAACAACGGCGGTCTCACTCCTTTCAGCGTCATGGGCCAAAAACGCGTAATTGTCTGACAGACAGGCGACGGTAACAATCTCAAGTGCCATGGTGTATTTCCCCGGTTCCTAGTTCCTGTTAGCATCACCGTGACGGATTGAGACACGGGCCGCAATGCATCTCGACGTGCAGGACCTTCGCAACTTTTACTATCGCAGCGGTCTCGGCCGCGCTGCCAAGGGCATTATTCAGAAAGAAATTTTGCAGTTCTGGCCGGAAGCCAAAGGGCAAACCGTGGTGGGGTATGGTTTCGCGACACCCTTTCTGCGCCCATATTTGAAAGATGCGCGGCGCATGATCGCTTTGATGCCTGCGCCGCAGGGCGTCATCAGCTGGCCGCAGAAATTACCGAATGTATCAGTGCTTTGCGAAGAAACCTACTGGCCCCTGGAAACAGGTCACGTGGACAAGCTGCTTGTGGCCCATGGCCTCGAGAGCAGCGAACAACCCAGTGCGCTTCTCACCGAAGCGTGGCGTGTTTTGGGACCTGGCGGATCAGCAATGTTCATCGTGCCCAATCGCGCGGGACTTTGGTCGCGCAGTGACACAACGCCCTTTGGCTATGGGCGACCGTACACACAGATCCAGCTCGAGACCCAATTGAAAGCGCATAACTTTCTGCCGGAACATCATATCACCACGTTGTTTCAACCCCCGTCGGAGCGCCCTTTCTGGCGCAGGACAGCCAAGATGTGGGAGCGCCTCGGCGGACGGATCAGCATTGTGGCGGCCGGAGGCGTGCTCATTGTTTGCGCAAGCAAACGGGTACAAGCCTCATCTGGTCTGGGCCTCAGAGAGACTGTGCGCAAACCCCTTGAAGTTCTGCAGCCCAAACCGGAGATCAAACCGGTTTGAAGCCTCACCGGGCCCGCGCGCCTGGTAGCGTTAAACTTACCATGTCGCGTTTTTGACGTTAGGTGAGGTGGGAATCGGATGAAAACGAGGCAATCACCGCGATTTGGCGCGCCTATTTTTTGGGCGTTGCAACGCCTAAGTAATAAGTCTCTGAAAACACATGACTATCGGGAATGCGACGCTTTGGCTATCATCTTGCGGGGTGCGACTTGCTCTGATAGACCGCTTTCGAATTTTGGCGCGTTTGTGAAGCGTCAAAGATGAACGCGCCCGGATGACGGTTTTTTGAGCCGTCCAATTATGCTGAACCGGGCCCTGAATCGGAAGGGTGGACGTGTCCGAACCAGCTTCGATCTCCTCCGGCATCGCGGAACGCTATGCCACAGCCATTTTTGAGATTTGCAAAGACGAGAAATCTCTGGACAAACTCGCAACCAACATAGCCGACCTCGGTGCCGCGATTGATGAAAGCGCGGAGCTGCGCGAATTGATCAGCAGCCCGATCCTGTCTCGGACAGAGCAAAAATCCGCGATCGCTGCGATTGCCGATAAGATGGGGCTTGAGGCGGTCATGAAGAACGGTCTTGGCGTCATGGCCGACAAGCGTCGCCTGTTCGTTCTACCACAGCTTGTTTCTCAGCTGCGCGAGATGATCGCCGATGATAAGGGCGAAGTGACGGCCGAGGTGGCAAGTGCCAAGGCTCTGACCAAAGCTCAGTCTGACAAGATTGCGAAGACGCTTAAGGCCAGCGTTGGAAAAGATGTAAATATCAAAGCGACCGTCGATGAAAGCCTCATTGGCGGTCTTGTCGTTAAAGTGGGCTCGAAGATGATCGACACATCGATCAAGTCGCGCCTCAACTCTCTCCAGAATGCAATGAAAGAGGTCGGATAAATGGGTATCCAAGCTGCAGAAATTTCTGCAATCCTGAAGGACCAGATCAAGAATTTCGGACAGGAAGCCGAAGTTGCTGAGGTTGGTCGGGTTCTGTCAGTGGGTGATGGTATCGCCCGCGTTTATGGCCTCGACAATGTGCAGGCCGGTGAGCTGGTTGAGTTTCCGGGCAACATCATGGGCATGGCCCTAAACCTGGAAACCGACAACGTGGGCGTCGTGATCTTCGGCTCTGACCGGGACATTAAAGAGGGCGACACTGTGAAGCGCACCAAGTCCATCGTGGACGTGCCGATCGGTGACGAGCTTCTGGGTCGCGTTGTTGACGCTCTGGGCAACCCGCTTGATGGCAAAGGCCCGATCAAATCCAAGACCCGCGGTCTGGCCGACGTAAAAGCGCCCGGCATCATCCCCCGCAAATCTGTGCACGAGCCGATGGCGACCGGTCTAAAGTCCGTGGACGCGATGATCCCGATTGGTCGTGGTCAGCGAGAGCTGATCATCGGTGACCGCCAGACAGGTAAAACGGCTGTGGCGCTCGACACCATGCTGAACCAGAAGGTCTATAACGAGGCCGCTGGCGATGATGAGAGCAAGAAGCTTTACTGCATCTACGTGGCTGTTGGCCAGAAGCGCTCCACCGTTGCGCAGCTGGTGAAAAAGCTCGAAGAGAACGGCGCGATGGACTACTCCATCGTTGTGGCCGCGACGGCCTCTGACCCTGCGCCTATGCAGTTCTTGGCACCCTATTCGGCAACGGCTATGGCGGAGCACTTCCGCGACAACGGTCGTCACGCGCTGATTGTGTATGATGATCTGTCCAAGCAGGCCGTGGCCTATCGCCAGATGTCCCTGCTTCTGCGTCGTCCGCCGGGACGTGAAGCCTATCCTGGTGACGTTTTCTACTTGCACTCCCGCCTGCTTGAGCGGTCTGCCAAGCTGAACGAAGACAATGGCGCGGGATCTCTTACGGCTCTGCCGATCATTGAAACCCAAGGTGGCGACGTGTCGGCCTTTATTCCGACAAACGTGATCTCGATCACCGACGGGCAGATCTTCCTTGAAACGGAACTCTTCTATCAGGGGATTCGTCCGGCCGTGAACACCGGTCTGTCGGTGTCTCGCGTGGGGTCGTCCGCTCAGACCAATGCGATGAAGTCAGTCGCGGGTCCAGTGAAGTTGTCGCTCGCTCAGTATCGTGAGATGGCCGCGTTTGCTCAGTTTGGGTCTGACCTTGATGCCGCCACACAGCAGTTGCTGAACCGTGGTGCGCGTCTGACCGAGCTGATGAAGCAGCCGCAGTACTCGCCGCTGACCAACGCCGAGATCGTGTGCATGATCTACGCGGGTGTGAACGGCTACCTCGACAAGATCGACGTGAAAGAGGTCGGCCGGTTCGAGTCGGGTCTGCTCAATCACCTGCGCAGCAAGAACCAGGATCTGCTCGACTTCATCACCAATGAAGATCCCAAGATCAAAGGTGAGGCCGAGGACAAGATCAAGGCTGTGCTCGATGAGTTCGCCGCGGACTTCGCATAAGGGGGTAGAGGCTTGCCTTCTCTCAAGGACCTAAAAACCAGGATCGAGTCGGTCAAATCGACCCGCAAGATCACCAAGGCCATGCAGATGGTGGCCGC
>CAKZYL010000155.1 GCA_937884705.1 uncultured Roseovarius sp.
GTGCTTTCTTAAGACCTGGGGGATCAAAGGTGACGGCGCGGATGTCATCATTGATCGTCATGCACATTGCGCCGGTTGGCGTGTACGCGACGAAGTCTTCGCCACGCATTGTAATTTCAACGGGAGCAGTTGGCGGGACGACAAACTCGGCCACCGCGCCCAGCACACCCATGACCCATGTGCCGCGCTTTTCTTCACAGGATTGGGTGACAAAGCTACGGATGTCTTCCGTTGTCCAGGGCAACCGGCGGCAGGCAACGCCCAACTGGCCCAAACGATCGGGGATCTGCGCCCACACGTGATCGCGCTGCGGCTCTGGCAATCCGCGCCAACCACCGATTTCATCGCCGGTGCGCCCACAGCCAAGGCACCAGCCCGTCGTTTCATCAAGTTTGCAGATGCCGGTGCAGGGGCTGGTCAGGATCATCGAGGGTGCTTTCACTAGGGGCAAGCGCGGCTAGGATGGCATCAAGACCATCTGTCAATGCCGCGGGGCCTGGCTGCAGAATAAGAGGGGATTTGATCTCTGTGATGCGCCCCTGTTTGACGGCGGGGATCGCATCCCATCCCGGACGGGCACAGATCTTTTCAGGGCGGACTTTCTTGCCGCACCACGAGGCGAGGATGACATCTGGGGCCGCAGTGATCACCTGCTCTGACGTCACTATGCGATCCATGGCAGCGCCGGCATTTGAATGCTCGGGGAAGATATCCAGACCGCCTGCGATCTCAACGAGCTCAGACACCCATTTGATGCCGGAAATCATCGGATCGTCCCATTCCTCGAAATAGACGCGCGGGCGAGTCTGCGTTTGGGCAAGAGTGGCGAATTCATCCAATCGGCGCTCAAACCCATCGGCGAGGCGCATGGCCTGAGCCCCTTCGCCCACTGTCGCGCCCAGATGTCGGATCATCGCCAGAATGCCCGCGATATCGCGTTGGTTGTAGGCCGTGACAGTCACGCCTTCGCGGATCAGCTCCGCTGCGATATCTGCCTGCAGATCGGAGAATGTCAGAACAAGGTCAGGCTCTAGCGCAAGGATCTTTGGAATGTCTGCAGACGTGAAGGCAGACACGCGTGGTTTTTCCTGTCGCACGCGTTTGGGCCGCACCGCATAGCCGGAGACCCCGACAATGCGGTGTTCTTGCCCCAACAGATAGAGTGTCTCGACCGTTTCTTCGGTCAAGCACACAATTCTTTCCGGAGGGAACGCCCGCACTGGATCAGCTCGCGATGAATTAGAAAGACGCGCGACGCGCTTCTGCGCCGCCGCGACGCTCTCGCTCGGGCAATTTCAATTCCAGGGGTTTCAGCGGCGTCGTAACAGAGGCGCGCAAAAGATCACAGAACACCTGTATGGGTTCCGACGTCTCAGCCAGAGGACTTGCCATTTCATAGGCGTTCATCGCCTCGCGCTTGTAGTCGGAATGCGCCGGAAGCGCGCCCAGCCATTGCATATAGCCCAACTGGCCCAGTTCCTGCGCCCGCTTTTGGGTCGTATGGCCTACGTCAAGCTGTGTGATTGTCAGTTCAAGAAGCATCGCGCCCTCCGCGCAAATCGAGGGGTGCGCGTGGGGTAAGCTCTCAATGTCTGGCCTGTCGTGACCATCTATATGCTCCCTCCCTTGGCGCCCCGCCGGGGTTTCGGTGACTGCGGCGCGCGTGATGCGCTGACCGGAGATGGCAGGTCTCCTGACTTGCGGGTCACCGCTTCCCCAAACCTTCCCAAGCCGATTGGCCCAGTGGTGTTCTTCGGGGTCGCTCACCGCTCACAGTTGCGGGGGCAGTCACGGAATAGGGGCAAGCCCGGCACCGTGTTCCCTTTTCATCCCTTCCGGGCCAAAGCCCGGTCAGGAACCATCACCGATGTTATTCGGCAGACGCAGTATGAAGGTCAAGACAAAATGCACCTTTGCGCCCTCTTTGCTGAAAGAAACGGTGACCGATGCAGGCCGCAACGCAAGCGCGAGACGTCTTTTCTTTGCACCATCTGCGCCGATTTAGAGCTACCTCAAAGCACACAGCAGATCTGGGTGCTGAAATAGCGCTTGTCACCTGTTTTTTGGCCGCCCTCGACCACGCTCTTCGAGCATACCTCTCGCGGCACTCGCGAACGCAAAGGCCTCTCAAATATACGCACGACCTGGCCATTTAGGGTAATGACGGGCATCACCATGCACCGCGTGTTTGTGTTGCTTCTCATATTGCATTTTTCGTGGTCGAGATGCTGGCAAAGGTGGAAAAAGAGTCACCGTTTAAGCTTGTCTTCAGCGCTGCATGTCCCCTTCGCCGATGCACGATTTTGATAAACGCACTGATTGTTTGCGTGTGCAAACTACCCGAGACATACAGCGCTATGATGTTGCGCGAACAAGTGCAGTATGCGACAAGTATAGCTCTCACAACACGTGCCTTCTGGAGATCAGAGATGCTATGTTGGCGGCAGTGTGTGACACACATTCAGCGGTGAGGCCCCGTGGCTCAACTGGATAGAGCAGCCCCCTCCTAAGGGGCAGGTTGCAGG
>CAKZYL010000156.1 GCA_937884705.1 uncultured Roseovarius sp.
AATAGGGTTCTTCTGCCTCACGCAGCTCGGGCGCTGGATAATCCTGCACCAACACGGTCGCATCCGCCGCAATCCGCGCCATGGCAGTGGCGAAAACCGGTCGCGTCTTCTCGGCATGACCCCAGATCGGCGTTGTGTAATCGAGCGGGTTGCTCACCGTGGCGATGGGCGGCAGCAAGTGGGTCAGCGCCTCTTTCGCCGCATCATCCGGAGGCGCGAAATTGAGCCCGATCACCTCGCCATGATCGGCCAGCATCGTGGCCCCTCCGCCAGAGCAGGTGAACCCCATGACGTTCGGCCCCTCCGGCGCCCCCGCCACGCATAAAAACTTCAGCGTTTCAAGAAATTGCGAGGGGTTGCTCACGCAGATCACGCCTGTGCGCGCGAAAAGCGCCTGATAAAATGCGTCCGACCCCGCAAGCGACCCGGTATGGCTCAGCGTCAGGCTTTCCCCGATCAACGAGCTGCCCGTTTTCAACGCGACCACCGGCTTGCCCGCTCGCAGGGCCTTGAGCGCGGCGCGTTCAAATGCGGGCACATCAGAAAGCCCCTCAATATGCAGCCCAATCGCGCGCACTTCAGCTCTCTCACACAAGAGATCGACAAGCTCCGTGAGCCCAATATCGGCCTGATTGCCCACCGACGCCATGTAGGCCAGGGGCAGCGATCTCTGGCTCATGGTGAGATCGGAGGAAAACATCCCCGATTGCGTGACAATCGCCGCGCCATAGCCCGGACATGTCCCGCCATGGGGAAACGGCCAAAGTGCTGATTTGCCCACGTAATTGATGAGCCCGTAGCAATTGGGCCCAAGCAGAGCCATGTCGCCCAAAGCGGCTTTGAGCGCGTCTTCCAACACCCGGCCGTCCTCATGCGCCTCCCCAAACCCGGCCGAATAGCACACAATACCGCCCGCGCCCTGCTCACCTAGCTGAGCAATGGCATCGGGAACCCCGTGGGCCGGGATCGCCAGAAACACCGCATCGGGCGGCGCGGGCAGATCGGCAATGCTGGGCACACAGTCAATCCCCGCAAGCGTCTCCCGCTTCGGATTGACCACCCAAATCCGCCCTTCAAACTCGGCCCGACGCGCCTCTCCGATGGCCACAGCCGCATCCGCACCGCCGATGAAGGCGATGTGTTTTGGGTTGAGCAGCCGCTCAAAATTGCGACGTTTGGCCGGTGTCACGGGGCTACGCCCCGAGCGGGCGCAGTATGGATCGCGTGATGATGTGACGCTGAATTTCGCTGGTCCCGTCCCAGATCCGTTCCAGGCGCGAATCCCGCCAAAGCCGCTGAATGGCCAGCTCTTCCATCAATCCCATGCCGCCATGGATCTGCACCGCATCATCGGCCACACGGTTGAGCATCTCCGAGCAGAAAACCTTTACCATCGCGGCATCCTGATCTTCCATCTGACCGTTTTCATGGCGCGTCACGGCGTCATCGACCATCAGATCGGCAGCGCGCAGGTTCATCGCCCCATCAGCCAGGCGAAAGCCCGTCGCCTGAAACTGCCCGATGGGTTTGCCAAATTGCTTGCGATTAGCCGCCCATTCGGTCGACATCTCAAGGATCCGCTCCGCCTTGCCACAGCAGGACGCGCCGACCCAGATACGTCCCATACCGAGCCACTGGCCTGCGATCTCAAAGCCCCGACCCTCTTCGCCCAGGATCTGCCCCGGCCCAAGCCGCACATTGTCAAAGCTGAGCGCATAGGTCTTGTAGCCGCGATAGCTCACGGATTTGGTGCCCTCGCGGCAATCAAACCCAGGCAGACCCACATCCACGAGAAACGCCGTCACCCGCTTGCGCGGCCCGCGCGGTGTCTCATCTTCACCAGTGGCGGCAAAGACAATGGCGAAATCCGGCATGCAAGGCCCTGAAATGAAGTGCTTGGAGCCATTGAGGATCCAGTCTTCGCCATCGCGCACCGCGTTTGACTTCATCCCCATCGCATCCGATCCCGCCTCGGGCTCGGTCAGCGCGAAAAGCTCGCGTTTCTCGCCGCGCACGCAAGGATAGAGATAGCTCTCGCGCTGATCGCCCTCGCAGGCCAGCAGGATTTCCGTCGGGCGCGCGGCCCAGGAATGCAGCGCATGGGTGGTCTTGCCATACTCGCGCTCGATCAGCTTTTGGGCACGCAAGCTGAGCCCCCCGCCGCCCACCTCCTCTGGCAGGTTGCAGGCAAAAAGCCCAAGCTCTTTGGAGCGCGCTTCGATCTGGCGGCCAAGATCCTCCGGCACCTCACCTGTCTGATCCACCATATCTTCATGGGGGAAGCACTCATCCTCCAGAAAGCCGCGCACCGTCGCAAGCAGCAGCTCTTCTTCGTGGGACATATGCATGTTCATCGCTTTCGCCCTCTATGCATCCGCGCCGCGCAAGCGCAGTTTGTTGCGTGCCTCTTGAGGGGAAAGCGCCCTGCCGCCCATCCGCTCAATGATCTCGACCACCCGCGTCACCAGCTGGCCGTTGGTGGCCGGCACCCCGCGGTCGAGCCAGATATTGTCCTCAAGCCCCAC
>CAKZYL010000157.1 GCA_937884705.1 uncultured Roseovarius sp.
TTGACGTCGATTGTCAGGCTTCCGTCGGACATGGCATTGATGTTGTCTGCGCATTTCTGTGCGGCGTCGAAAACGCCTGCGAGGCCGCGGCCCCAGGACGTGACCATTGTCAGCGTCCGCTTGCCCTGTGCATAGGCTGGGGCTGCAAGCGTGGTTGCTGCAGCGGCCGAGCCGCCAAGGGCGGTATTTTTAAGGAATGAACGGCGATCCATACGGATTCTCCTCCCGATTGAGAATTTTGCGTTCGGTCGTTCCCGTGACCGACGCTTGTCGTTGCAAGTGGCGAGACCCTAACGTCTACAACGCCGCATGAAAATACCGAGGAACGCTTATAAAGTGCGCGACAACGGGAATTTGAGCCTAAATCTTCACCTTTCCGACCTTTCAGCCGCGTTGCCCCTCGAACAGGCCTCTTGTTGCCAAATTGATTCGTACCCCGGGTACTGTATCTTTGGTGGGTATCTTGCTGTCTTCGCAGGCGATTTTCCCTCCGAGCAGTCATCGAAGACGACACACTAAACAGTGCGCTTCCAGCTCTGCAAACGCGTCTGTTTGAGGTGGTATTGGGTCTTCAGACGACGGCGCTGAACGTCAAAGGGCAATCATCACTTCTTCGTGCTTGTGATGTGCGCGACCGGGCGTGTGCCGCATTAAGCGTCAAAAGCTCAAGCGTTAACGATATTTGTCAGAGAAGATGCTGGCCGCCATTGATCGGGATCTCGGCACCATTGATGTAGGATGATTTCTGCGAGCACAGGAAGGTGACGACCTCGGCCACCTCTTTGGGGCTTCCAAGCCGCTTCATGGGCACCAGGCGTTCGACAAGCTCATCGGTGCCGGGCGACAGGATGGACGTTGCAATCTCGCCAGGGGAAACGGCATTCACGCGCACGCCACTTTCAGCAAGCTCAAAGGCCAATTCGCGGGTCAACGCGGATAAACCCGCTTTTGAAACCGCATAGGCGGCGCCTGCGAATGGATGGATCTGCGTGCCTGCAATAGAGGTCACGTTCACAACGGATCCTTTGGCCTGCGTCAGGGGGTCAAGCAGCTGCTGGCACAGCATGAGAGGCCCTGTGAGGTTGACCATTTGCACCGCTTGCCATGCCGCAATCGAGGTTTTCATGGCCGAGAGACGCTCGCCCTCATTGTCTTTGGGGGAGATGCCCGCGTTGTTGACCAGCGCGCTTAAACCGTGTCCACCCAAGCGCTCTCGCAGGGTGTCGCAGGCTTGCATGACGGATGCCTCTTCCGACAAATCCACTTCAATATGCTTCACGATGCCCTCGGCCCAGGGGCACACTTTGGAGAATGGCGTTCTGGCCAGGGTCAGTACCTCCCATCCGGCGCTGTGGAACTCTTTGACGATGGCATGTCCGATACCACGGCTCGCACCCGTAACGGCGACGACGGGTTTGTCCTCAGGAATGGGCACATGAGGCAATGTCATGGCAATCTCCTGCCCCGCGACCGGGCGAGGCGTCTGAAACGGATGCGTGCAGCTGGCAGGGGCCGTCCTGCTGACCATGACTGATATCTACGCCAATGGCATGGCACGGTCTACTTATTGATTTGGGCCGATATGCAACGACAAAGCGCGCCCGAAAAATGCGGGCGCGCTCACTGAGATTTTATACTGGCTTGGGATCGGTCAGTTCGTGCAGGGGATAGGTGTTTCGATCACATCTGCGCCGCGGCGGGTACGAATAGTGCACACTTCTTTTTCCATGGGCGCAGCCTCTACAATCTGCTCTTCGATGCCAAGAAGGCCGCGCTGGTCCACTGAGATTGCTTCCGCCACGGAATCATCATCAGCGCCCACCAAGGACAGCGACAACCGGCCGCTGGATTGCGCCTGGGCCAATGCGGCCACCTGTTCGGGTCTCACGGAAACCGTCACAGTACGCGCTATGATTGCGTCCGTCACGTCCCGGTCAGCCATCTGATCCACGGCGATCAGTTGCACATTTGTTTCGATCAGCATGGTGACATCACCATTGCCACGACCTTCGATCTGTGGACGCAACCCCGCAGCAACGCGGCCGGTCCAGAAAATATCCACCCGGTCACCCGGCCGCAAGAAGCCCGACACGCCGCTGGATACGTCAACGTTGATCGCAAAAGCGCGCATCCCACGCGCCAGCTGTGACGTGATGCCTGCCTCTTCGCCAGGCTTTGTCACCTTTACGGCAAGAATAGCTTCGTTTTTCTCAATGGACCGCAGGACGGTGCGCATGTCGCCGGTGCCGTTTGGAAAAAGCTCTTCTTCTGTTTTGAAAACGCCGTCTGGCAAGGAGCCCTGCGGAAATGCGGTCAAGCGCACATCGTCCTCGTTGAGTTCCTGGCCGTATTTCAAGGCCTTAGTGGCAACATAGACGTCGACCGTGTCGATGCCTGGGGCTCGGTTGGCGCGCTCATTGGCCAACTGCGTTTGATACCCCTGAATGTAAGACTGCGCCATGTAGACAGCAAAACCTGCCAACCCGACGCCCACAACCAATACCAATCCAAATACCAAACGCATGGTGCTTCCCCTCGATAGTCTTCCCACTTGGACCTTGCGCCAAGTCAGGCGGCCCGTATCTCACTCACTGTTGCATCGCATGGAATTGTGGCCAAAAATTGGTGCTCAGATGATTGTTCGTGTTACGACGATTTTGGGTAGATAGTTTTCTGTGAGCAGGTTGCTTCGTAGCAGGTGGCTAAAAAACGAAAACGGCGCCGCGCATTCCTACACGACGGGCCCCAATGCAACCGTAGTTCATTACGACAATGAACCGCTCTAGTTTCCGTTATCAACCTCTGTATCGACAAGCCCCTGTTCGATACTCTCGCCGAGAACTGTCACTGAGTCTTGCACGGTGCTTGCTGCCACTGCTGCAACCCCAACGATAGAAGCCGTGAGAACGACCCAGTCAACAGAAACGGCCCCATCCTCGCTCTTTGCAAACTTCGCCGCGCATCGCTGCATTAACTTTTTGGTGATGTTGACGATTAGCATAAAACTGTCCTTTAGAACCGTTAGGGCAAAACTCGATTGATCGTAGAACGACCTCAGTCGAAAACTAATCGCGCCTCGTTTGAGTAGGTCGCTTTCTATGTGAGCAACCTTTTGGATAATGGCCGCGACGGTGGTCCAACGCGGCCATTTTTTGTAAAGCCAGTAAAATTACGGGCCAACTTTAGAGCTGGAAACGCCTTCTTCGATTGCGTCAGCCAGCGAGCTGATGCCGTCGGAAACGGTTGCAACGCCAGCAACACCCAGTCCAACAACTGCTGCGGTCAGAACGACCCAGTCAACTGTAACGGCGCCGTCTTCGTCTTTACGGAAGTTCTTGATGAACTTGATCATGGTTAGTCCCTCCAAAGGATCTTTAAGCTTCAGTTACCAACCGCGTCAGCGCTCTGTGGACCGTCTCTCTCTGTGGCCCGCTACCGTTGCGGTATGGGGTATGTTTTGCTTTTTGAATCAGGCAGGATTTGGGCAGCTTTTTAGGCATTTTATGAATCAGTAACTTTTTCCGGTTTGGTATATTAAGGCATTGTAATTACGTGATTTATTTTTATGATTTTTTTTCGTAACCGTTGAATCCTTAACGTTTGGGGCAGATTGCGTCGGGAATTCGTTTCGAAATCCACCACAAATCAGGTGAAAATCACTCATTTTTCTTGTAATGGTTTACAAAAAGCCGAGGCAGTGCAGTTATCATGATCCGCAACATTTTTGTTGGCGCATTTTTTTGCGCCTGTCATTTACCTTTAGGCGCCAGCGCAGAAGATCCGCCGCCTTTTCCGGACTTCACGTTCAAACGTGAAAAAGTTCCTACCGGGAGTGTGGGCAAACGCATTACGGTGCAGATCGATCCCGAAGAGCAGGCAGAAATCCTGTCTAGGGGGATTTCATCCGATAAAGAGGATACGCCTTCGCCTGTGCCAGACAGTGAGGCATCCATTGGCAACTATGCCTGGTTTTGGTCAGATGTTCCTTTTGACATCCATGCAAAGCCTGCAGACCGGATACAATCTGCGTTTGCACGCCTTGAGAAGGAAGGTGTCGCGGGACCCAGGCTGCAGGTCCTGCAAGAGATCGCTTCAGAAAACGGCGCCGATATTTTACGCGCGACAATCGGATCCAATGTATCACCAGCTTTGGTTTTGGCAGTGATTGCCGTTGAGTCTGGTGGTCGGGTCGCGGCGGAAAGCCATAAGGGGGCGCAAGGATTGATGCAGCTGATGCCAGCCACCGCCGAACGTTTTGGGGTTACCGATGCCTTGTCGAGCACTCAAAACATCCAGGGCGGCGTGGCCTATCTCGATTGGCTGCTGGAAGAGTTTAACGGTGACGCGGTCCTTGCACTGGCTGGCTACAACGCGGGCGAGGGGGCTGTGCGCAAACATGGTGGAGTGCCGCCCTATTCTGAGACGCGGGATTACGTGCCCAAAGTCCTTGCTGCCTTTCAGGTGGCGCGTGGTCTGTGCCAAACACGCCCCCTGCTCATCACAGATGCCTGTGCCCTGCGGTTGGCCTCAAATTAAACAATCTTCGCTTCGGTCGCCGCTCGCAGATCGTCTTCGCTGACGTCAGGCGCGCATTCCACGATCTTCAAACCACCCTCTGTCACGTCCAGGACACCCAGATTGGTGATAATCCGGTCCACCACGCCTGCGCCGGTCAGCGGCAGCGTGCATTCTTTCAGCAATTTGCTGTCACCGTGCTTGTTGGTGTGGTCCATGACCACCACCACCCGGCCCACGCCGGCCACCAGATCCATCGCGCCGCCCATGCCTTTGACGAGCTTGCCGGGGATCATCCAGTTGGCCAGATCGCCATTCTCGGCCACTTCCATGG
>CAKZYL010000158.1 GCA_937884705.1 uncultured Roseovarius sp.
AACATAGGGGAAGCCATCGGCAGAGTCATAGATCTTCCCATTTTTCACACATCTGCTCGATTAACTGACCCTGTGTGATGCCAAGCCGTTCCGCTTCAGCAGCGATTGCCTCCCCTACCTTAGGAAAAACCTTCGGATGTAATTGATGGGTCCGAGGGCTAGGTTTGCGTCCAGGTTTCTTTCTTGGGGTCCTGTCAAGGAAACCTCTTGCCTCTCCAACTTCATCGACGCGCCGAACTTCCTCAACGGTCGTATCCTTTGGCCGCGCTTTTAGACCTGCAAGCCTATTTGAGCCGTTCATAAACCGCCTCCGTGAACGCTTGGGCGTTCAATATTGCTTTGTCCACTTTCCCACCCGTCATCATTTCAGGATCGTTCATCATCGCTGTCAGGTCGTTGCCATAAGCGAAGAGCTCAGAAAATGCAGCGCGCGCAACCAAGGACGGTTCAATCACATCGATCCCTGCCCCACTTAGTTGTTGTTCCAACTCCTTCTGGACGCGGCTTTTGACGGCTGCGCTGGTTTTGGTCAGCACCACAGCATGACGGATTGACCGCCCAAGCGCTTCTTCTTCTTCGCGAACCAACGCCAACGCTTCGGAGCCGATCTCTGCGTCCAGCGCTGTCGGCTGCATCGGGACAATCACCAAATCCGCCTGGGAGATCGCGCGGCTGACAAGCTGGGAGGCAACCCCTTCGAGGTCCACAATGACGATCTTGCCGTCACCATCCGCGCTCCGGATGGTAGGAACGATCTCTGATCGACCAACATCGCTCTTCAAGGTCACACCGGAAGGGGCACCATGGGATGCCCACCGGGTAAGAGACTTGTTCGGGTCACAGTCAAGAACCGTTACATCCGCGCCCATGCGAGCGAACTCAGACGCCAGAAGAACGGTGCATGTCGATTTTCCAACCCCACCCTTGGGGCTTGCCATAACGATAACGGGCATTGCTCGATCCTGCCAATTTGTTGTTACCGGATTTATATCTTATACCGAAAATAAATCCAATACCGGATTTAAAACTGTTACCGGATTTATTTCCATTACCGGTTTTTTATCTCAAGGCCTACCTCGCTTCTCAAACCACTTTCGGCAAAAACCAATGAAAGCTCGGTCAGCGTTTCGGGGTGGCTCTACGCACCAGTCTCGCCACTCACGCTCTAGGAAACGCACGTCCCAACCAGGCGCGGCATGACGGGCTTCCTCATAAGTGTCGGATTGCAGAGGTGGAATACTGCCCTCAACAAGCTGGGGAGGAGACATCGTACCCCGATTTTTGAAGATCACCATGTCGGATTCATCATCAAATTCAACATGATAGTCCGGAAGGTGATCGTGTTCCGCGAGTTGCCGGATCATCTGCCGGAAGCGCTTCTGAGGGCTTTGAGAGCCGGTCTTAAGCAGTAGCTTTGCCAGTGTGATGCGCCAGGTTTTCTGCTGTCCACAATGCTTACGGGCGATCTCGTACACCCTTCTTTCAATAGGTTTTCTTAGACGGAAGTAGTCTCTGTGGAGGGTCAAAACCTCTTCGTTGCGGATTGCGTTGAAAACCCAGTCTGACAGCTTCACTTCACACCAGAGAAGACGGCCATCAAGGCCATGTTTCCGGCGGATTGAGGACGCGTCGATCAGGCCGAAACCGTCAACTTGCTCCTCGTCTCCGGTGACAATGTTCGTTCTGATTCTAGTCCCTTCGAGACGATCAAGTGCATCGAGCAGGGACTGATATTCCCGGCCACTTGTGCCCCGGTTAGTGAAGATGAGCAGCTCTCTTGAGTTGATGCGGACACGAGGCGAAACGGCTTCGCCTTCCTTCAGCTTCGCCATGATCTGACTTATGCAGTAGATTAGAATGTCCTTGTCATAAATCGTCGCCAGACCTTTAACGCTCGGCGTGATCTGAAGCCATTTATCGCCATTCTCATAGCGCTTGACTGTCGTCTCCGGCTTCTTTGAGAGTGAATAGAACGGATGCTCCATGTGCTGCATCACATCCTTCAGGACAGCGTCAGCGACATCACAAATGAACAGATCGTGCTGCGGATGACGATCCGGCAGGAGCGGGGCAAGAGCATTCGTGTTATCAGTTACCATGAGTCGACATTCGTGGTTTTAGTTACCGCAGTCAAGATTCGTGTTATCAGTTACCAAAAGCAGGATTTCAGTTACCGAGATTCGTGTTATCAGTTACCAAAGATCAGAGTAAGCAGAACATTTTCAAGTACTTACACGAATTCCATGCACACGTAACACAGATTCTAACACATATATAACACCCAGCTTCACACGCAGAACTGAACCAGAACCTACATAACTCGAAGCTCCTTCACAGAACACGCCCCTCACCTTTGCAGGGGAAGGGCGCTCGGAGCTATCTCCGTTCACGGTCATCGGCGTCCCCGCCTGTACCGCAGAGACATCCTACCATGATATCTTTGTTCCATAAATATCCCGGAGGTGAATGCCCCTTCGGGGCAGAGGAGGCAGAGCCTCCTGACCGTCCGCGGCGGCCTATTGCTTAGAAATGGCTAAGGCGGCAGATCGAACGCCTTTCTTCATTCGTTGTACCGGACGCAGATGTGCGTGCCGGTTGTTGTTATGGTCCAGGCATACCCAACCATCAGCTCGCATGAGACCTTTGTGGTGCCCAAGAGAGCGGGAAGCGTGAGCGTCATCACAAGGGCGAGGACAAGCGCACCCAGCCCAAACAAAGGCCACCGAGACTTCCATTGCTTCAGCTTCTGTTCCCGTTCCCAAAGCTGGCGCTGAGCCTCTGTCCGGTCCTGATCCGCCTTGCTGAGAACCTCTCGGGTGTAGCTTGATACTTTGAGCAGATCACTGGACGTCTGTTTGATATCTTTCATCCGCTCTTCGAGTCGTTTGTCGATCACTTCGACCGCATATTCCGCATACTGGTCCGGGTCCGTCTGATCCTGCGTAGCCTTTGCAGCGCGCCGGGCCTCATTTGCCGCTGTGGTCGCATGATTGACGGCCTTGGTCTGTTCCTGAACGTAATCGTTCATGTCCAGGACAAGGTTGCCAAGCCGTTCGAGCGTTTCGCGCAGCTCACCGTCAGAAAGCGGGGCAGGGGAGGCGGCATCGTCAGACATAGCGGGTCACTTTCTCATCAATGGGCCTGCGGCGGAAACAGCCCCCGGAATTCTGGATCGGCGTAATAACGCAGCTTCTGTGCCAGCGCCGAGGGCTGGCCCTGCACGCGCAGGAGCTGGACGTTCGGCGGCATCTGCATGATTTCATCGGGGGTCAGAAGATCGCGACCCGTCAGGTGGTTCGAGAAACTGGGGCCATCGCCAGGCTTGAAGCTGTCGGTCTGGAAGCCCGTGGTTTCCTGGCCGATCATCTGGCTCAGCCATTTGGCTGTCTCGAAGTCATTCACACCGAAGACCTGTTGCACCCCGGCATTGGCGATGAAGGTGTTGGCTCGGTCGCCATAGAGGTCCTTGAGCTGGCTCATGTCCTGCAGGACCGGCCAGAGTTGCAACCCGTAGCCTGCCATGAGCCCCATGGCGCGCTCCACGGCCTCCAGACGGCCCAGAGCGGCGAACTCATCGAGCAGGAAGAGGGTAGGGGTGCTGAGGCGTTGTGAGGCGCTCTGAACGCCTGTGGTGGCCGTCAGGCCCGCCGGTGTCGCCGACACTTCGGCATCTCGCGCGATGTCCTGGAGGGCCTGAGAGACAAGGAGGCGCAGCCAGCGGCTGTAGGCGTCCATTCGGTTCGGAGGCAGCACCAGAAACACCGAGGTGATCCGATGGCGCAGATCGGCGAACGCGAAGTCCGAGCGCGCCAGACACTTTGCGATCCGGGGTGAGTCGAGGAAGTGCGTATGGCGTTGCGCGTTCGACAGCACGGAAGCGGCTTCCCGGTCGGCCTTGCCAAGGAAGCGATTGGCAGCGCGGGCGATCAGCCCACCCGCTGCATCGCTGTCCTGCATCAGCTCCAAGAGCGCCTTCAGCCGATCCGGGGACAGGGTGAGGTATTCTCGGACGGTGGCGAGAGACCGACGGTCGCGATCCTCATGGCAAACGCAAAACATGATCAGCCCGCCGAGGATGGCTTTGGCCTCCTCGTTCCAGTGCGCCTCCGTCACCTGTCCCGGCGGGTCCATGACTAGGGCCTCGGTCAGAGAGGCGGCATCCTCACCCAGATCGAGACTGTCCGGGGTCAATCGGTCTAGGGGGTTGTAGCAAGCGGAGGGGTGACCGCTGACCTCAAAGGGATCAAGAACGTGCGTTGTCCCGATGCGCCGCCGGGCCTCGCCCGCGATCCGCGCGTTCTCGCCCTTGGGGTCGATGACCAGAACCGAGCGGTCCACGCCCAGAAGGTTCGGGATCACGGTGCCGACGCCTTTCCCGGCCCGTGTTGGGGCGAGCGTGATCAGATGGGCGGGACCGTCATAGCGCAGCAACCGCCCGGTGTGCGGATTGCGCCCGATCAACAGACCGTCACCGCCCTGGTGCTTCTTCAGCTCTTTGCGATTGGCGAAGCGGGCGGAGCCATGACTGTCGCCGGTCAGCCCGAAAAAGTCATCGGCCCCGGAGACCATGCGCCAATACTGGAAACCGAAGACTGCACCGATGAAGGTGGGCGGCAGAAGTACCGCCCATTCCCAGGTCGACTGACCAAGCGGAGGACCGAAGGTCGAGAGCGCGACGACGCCACCGATCAGGAAGCCGATCATCGCACCGAATGCTGTGCGCCCGATCATCCATCCGAGCAAAACAGGTGTCGCGATCAGGCGATAGAAGAACCGGGCCAACCCGCCCATGAAGAGCATGAGAGAGCGCATCACCCGGACCCGTTAGGATTAGAGAGCGGGGTAGGGGAGCCGTCGCCGCCGGAGGCCGTGTCTCCCCACTCGGCGAAGGCTTTCCGATCCTGGTCACGGGAGAGGTTGCGGATCAGGCGGTCCACCATCGCGGCCGCCCCGGAATCCCGTTCCGCAAGATCAAGCAGCGCGCCCCCGAGGATCACCTTGCGCCTTGTATCGAGCTTGCGCTGTTTCGTGGCTTCCCGATTGCGCAGGGCCTGAAGCCGGGCCTTGGCCTGGGCGTATCGCTTCTCGGCGCGTTCCAGTTCCGTCTCGGCCATCTCTCAAACCAACCGTGTTCATTCACGTCAGGGTTGAGAGACTCGACCATCCATCTAAGATAACAAGGGTCATCCAAATCATGTCTGCCTTTCGGCGGAACATGGCGGATAACAAGGCGCGGATCGGCAGAGGTCCGCGAAGAAGGGCAGGGTGCACGACCTGTTCTTGAAATATCAGACGGCAGCGCAAACCCTGAGCTGAGGATCAGTGAAGGGCGCACTTATGCAAACTCTCCACCTACGGTTCCGAGCTTTGCGTGCGATCTCTTTGGGACAGAGCCCCAGCCGATGGCAGACCCCTTCGATGCGGAGCGCATCGAAATGGGAGACGGCATCGC
Organism: uncultured Roseovarius sp.; assembly: GCA_937884705.1. Taxonomy (GTDB): domain Bacteria; phylum Pseudomonadota; class Alphaproteobacteria; order Rhodobacterales; family Rhodobacteraceae; genus Roseovarius. The sequence goes on from CAKZYL010000158.1 coordinate 5,453, forward strand.
CTCTCCCAAACCCTCTACGACCAACTTGCGCAGTTGGATGGCGTCCCGCAGCACAGCACCCTGACGGCATTCCGTGCCCCGTGGCCGGGGCTGGATCGCCGGGGGTGCCGCGCTTGCGGGCTGCGCGGTATGACAGTCGCGGGCCTGTCATTCCTTGCCGGGTTTGCCGGTGGCAAACCGCCGATGCGTTCCACCAATCTCCCGCCCACCACAAGGCTGGGGAAATTTGTGGAACGCATCGGCAAGCCCACACCTCAGAGAGCCGTTGGCTCGCTTCGGGCGGGCTGTCTTTTCCCCTCCGGCCCCAGCGTTCTGGGGCGCGGGCCTTCAGGGAAAAGACGGCTGACCCGGTGGCCCATGTTGGAGCATGGGCCGGGGTCAGCGGCGCGCGTTATGACCGTCTGCATCACCGGGCGAGGTAGGGTGGATGGCCAGCTACCACCTCTCTGTGAAGACGATCAAACGCAGCGCCGGGCGCTCTGCCACGGCAGCAGCCGCCTACCGTGTCGGGGAGCGCATAGAGTGCCAGCGTGAAGGCCGCATCCATGATTACACCCGCAAGCAGGGCATCAAGGAGACCTTCATTCTGACCCCGAAGGAGGCCCCGGATTGGGCGATGGACCGCTCGAAACTCTGGAACGAGGTCGAGGCCAGCGAAACCCGCCGCAACTCCGTTACCGCCCGCGAGTGGGAGCTGGCCCTGCCGTCCGAGATCAGCGACGAGGACCGGTCCCAGATCACCCGCGACTTCGCTCAGGAGCTGGTCAGCCGCTACGGCGTGGCCGTCGATGTGGCAATCCACGAACCGCACCGCGAGGGCGATCAGCGCAACCATCACGCGCACGTCCTGACCTCCACCCGCAAGCTGGAGCCGGAAGGGTTCACGGCCAAGACGCGGGTTCTCGACGCCAAGCAGACCGGCGGCGCGGAGATCGAGCAGATGCGCGGGCTTTGGGCCGATCTACAGAACCGCGCGCTGGAGCGGGCAGGGGTGGCCGAGCGTGTCGATCACCGGTCGCTCGACGCGCAACGTGACGCCGCACGGGAGCGGGGTGACGAGCTGGCCGCAGAGGAGCTGGACCGCGACCCCGAGCTGAAGCTGGGGCCAGCGGCCAATTCCATGGAGCGGCGGGCCAAGGCAAAGGCCGAGCGTGAAGGCCGTGAATACAAACCTGTCACCGAGCGTGGGGCCGTCGTTCATGCCGCCCGTCAGGCGCGCGCGGCTTTCCGCGAAATGCTTGTACGCCTGGATATCGCGCGGGAGACCTATGGGGCCGAGCGTGATGCAGGGCAGGGGCGTGTGTCTGCCGGTCTTGCTGCGCTCAGGGCGGCGGCTTCAAAAGACCGCGAAACGGGACGGCCAGGGGAGGATTTCCGGGACCGGCTGGCACGGGTTGTGGGTCGATCAGAGGACCGGGACGACCCGCTGAAACCAGAAGGCCGCAATTACACGCGGGAGCGCCTGAAAGAGATCATGGAGAAAGACGCGGGCCGCGATGGCCAGGCGGCGGTTCACAAGCTGGACGGTTACAGTGACCCGGAGCTTGGCGAGGGCACTGGGCGCGAAGAACGTAAGCCGTCCGTGAACGAACGATTGAAGGACGTGCTGAACAAGCCGCGTGAAAAGCTGGAGATCGACGGCGAGCGCGACCAAGAGAAGGAGCAGGAGGTCAAGAAAGACCGGGACATCGACCGGGGGCCGACGCATGGGATGTGATCGATGTGATCACGAAGGGCACGGTATTTGTGATAGTGGTAGCTTACGTCAGCGCCTAAACTTCGTTGGTTGGTTCAAGGATCATTCAATTTTCTTGCCATTATCGTTCAATACAACCTTGAAACATCCCCTTTAGCCTCGCCGTTAAGCATAGGTGGAGGGCAAACCTTTAGTTTGGTTATTCCCTGACGTCTTTGCGCTATTTTTGGGAGGAACAATCTATGAAGAAGGTAGATGCGATTGTGATCGGGGCCGGAGTGTCGGGTCTGTATCAAATTCACCAATTGCGGGAGCAGGGTGTCGACGTGCAGGGGCTGGAGGCGGGCTCTGACGTTGGTGGCACTTGGTATTGGAACCGCTATCCAGGCGCGCGCTTCGATAGTGAAAGCTATATTTATCAGTATCTGTTTGACGAACAGCTCTACAAAGACTGGACGTGGTCCGAGCGATTCCCCGCTCAGCCAGAGATTGAACGTTGGCTTCACTACATTACCGATCGTCTTGAGTTGCGGGATTTGATCCAGTTCAACGCGCGCGTGGCCAGTGCGGACTGGAACGAGCAAACTGGCCGTTGGCATGTTAAAACCGAAGGCGGCGATGAATACGACGCCCAGTATGTGATCGGTTGCACCGGGATGCTATCCGCGCCTTTGGCCAACCGTTTCAAAGGGCAAGACAGCTTTGAGGGGCAGATCGTCCATACGGGGCTTTACCCAAAAGAAGGCATCGACTTCAAAGGCAAGACAGTCGGCGTCATTGGGATTGGCGCGACGGGTATACAGGTGATCCAGACCATTGCGCACCAGGTGGATGAGCTGAAGGTTTTCGTCCGCACGCCGCAATATGCTCTTCCGATGAAGAACCCGAAGTATGGCCCCAATGATGCTGCATGGTACAAGTCGCGGTTTGATGAACTGAAGACGAATTTGCCCAATACCTTCACCGGCTTTGAGTACGATTTCGAAGTCGCCTGGGCCGATCTGACTCCCGAGGAGCGTCGCGCGCGATTGGAGGAAATCCACGCCGACGGTTCGCTGAAACTATGGCTTGCGTCCTTCTCAGAAATGTTCTTCGAAGAGGATGTCAGCCGGGAGATTTCGCAGTTTGTCCGTGAAAAGATGTGCGAGCGCCTGAGAGATCCGGAACTGATCGAAACGCTGGTTCCCGAGGTGGGTGACTATGGCTTTGGCACACATCGCGTGCCGCTGGAGACGAATTATCTGGAAGTCTATCACTTGCCGCATGTCCATGCGATCAACGTGCGCAAGAATGCGATTTCCGAAATCGTGCCCGAAGGCATCAAGCTTGAGGACGGCACGGTGCATGAATGTGATGTCATTATCATGGCCGTTGGCTTTGACGCAGGTACAGGCGGGATGAGCCGGATTGATTTCGCCGGTCGCGATGGCATGACCTTGAGGGATGAATGGAACAAGGAAACCCGCACCTCGCTGGGGATGCAGGTTCACGGGTTCCCGAACCTCTTCATGACCGGCGCGCCACTGGCCCCGTCGGCGGCTCTGTGCAACATGACCACTTGCCTGCAACAACAGACCGAGTGGATCAACGGCGCTATCAAGTACATGCGCGACAATGGCAAATCTGTGATCGAACCCTCCGAAGCTTTTGAACGCGCTTGGATCGAACATCACGACGAGAACGTGAATGCATCACTCTTTTCCAAGACCGACAGCTGGTACAACGGCTCGAACATCGAAGGAAAGCCGAAGCGGTTCATGTCTTACACGGGTGGCGCAGGCACCTATAAGCAGAAATGCGATGACATTGCCAAAGACGGTTACCAGGGTTTCGAGATGGCCTAACTACTCTCCCGAACTTGGCCGCCGCTTCTTCGTGGCGGCCTTTTTCGACAAGACCCTCCAACCGCCAAAGACTGCCCGCAGGTAAGTCTGTATTGCGATGGCGGCGCGCCGAATTTTCTTCGAAACAGGCGGGTCAGGTGAGCCTGATCGGAAAACCCGCAATCAACCGCAATCATCTTGATCGGCAAATCGGGTTTCTTGAGCAACTCTGCCGCTTTTTCCAGACGGCGCTGCATGACAAAGCTGTAAGGTGGTATGCCGAAGCTGGCCTTGAAGCTGCGGGCGAACAGGCACGGGGTCATGCCCAGAACAGCGGCAAGTTGCGCGAGGTCCAATGGTTTAGAAAGATGCTGATCTATGAAATCTGTGATCAGACGCTGTTGAACGCGGGACAGCGCCCCTTTCGCGTCACTCACGCGCATACGAACTATCGCGTAGTTTCTCAGAAGATGGATGATCAGTCCCCGGGATACGGCGTCGACATATAGGGCGCCGCCCAGACACTCAGACTGCGTTTCCACGGCCAAAGCGCCCATAGCATTGGTCACCACAGGGTCCTGCGTGCGCAAAACATCCTCTAGTTCGACTTCTTCGATGTCCCTGCCGTAAATCTCGCTGGCAACTTGGGTCATCAGATCGGCAGAGAGGTAGACATGCGTCACCTCGATATCTTCCTGCCAAGTCCAATGCGCCGCTTGCGCACGGGTCAGAAAGGAAGCGGCACCCGGGCTGAGTGTTTCGCGGCTCCAGCGTCCGTCAAACCTGCGCTGCATGGGCGTGACCCCGTTGCGGTATCCCACGAGCAGAAAATCACGCATGGCAGGTACAATCACATCCTGCCCCTGATAGTGATAGGATCGCAGGGCGACATTGTTCCACCCCTGCGCTTTGCTGCACAGGCCCACACGGCCCGGCACGTAATCTGGCAAATCTTGCCAGCAGATCGGCTCCTTCATTCTGGCCTCCCTTGTAAAGGCAAGGGCGCAGAGACAACAGCCTCGCGCCCTTGCAGATCAGGTCCGTAGGTAGACTTCAGGCTGCTTGAGCGCTCGCCATGCTGCGGTACACGGCTGTTTCAAAGTCGAGGTAGCCAACAAAGGACACAGGATCACCAAAGGGCAAAATCTGCGTGCACCAGTAGCCGCCGACGCCGTTCTTACGATCAATCCAGTAGAAGCTGTTGGCCAATCCGGCCCAGCCAATGGACCCTGCCGGGCGACCAGTAGGGGCCTCTTCTTTGTTGACCATGAAGGTATAGGACCAGTCTTTCTCCTGTCCGGGGAAGAATTCTGCATCGTTTGACAAGGTCGGGATCACACCGGGCAGCATCGTCACCTTCTGAGGCGGCACCAACGCACCTTTGCAAGCCCAATCAACTGTCTCGGGCTTCAGGACGCGACCATTTGGACCATCACCGTCGTTCAGCCACATACGAATGAACTTCATATATTCTGGCACCGTGCCATAAAGACCATGACCGCCCATGTCGACCTCCGGGTTGTCCGGCAGGGCAAAATCGTCCATCGGCGTCAATGACATATCCTCACCGCGCGCATGAATCGTCGCAGATCGTGTTTTCATCTCGTCGGTGCGCGTAAAGGCAATGTCCTTCATGCCCAGCTGGTCAAATACGCGTTCGCGCATGACCTCGCCAAGGCGTTTGCCACGGATGCCCTCGACAACCTGTCCGACCCAGTCAATGTTGGTCCCGTATTCCCACTTCTCACCCGGATCGAAGAGCAGCGGTGTTTCGATAGCCGCCCGGCTGCAAGAGACAACAGATGGTTGGCCATGTTCCTCTGCCATGCGCTTGTAGGTTTCTGAGAAGAAGTCATAGCCAAACCCGCCTGTATGCAGCATCAGCTGGCGCGTAGTCACATCCGACTTTGGCGCACGCAATTTTGGTTGGCCGCTGTCTTCGAACCCTTCAATCACCTGAAGCTGACCAATGGCGGGGGCATACTCTTTTGCCGGGGCATCAAGATCCAGCAAGCCCTCTTCGACGCATTGCAAAGCTGTCGTGCCTGCGATGGCCTTGGTCGTCGAGAAAATAGCGCAGACCGTATCTTTGGTCATGGGGTCGCCCCCCAGCCTGCGCTCACCTAGTGCGCCTGAATAGATGTCTTTGTTGCGGTCGGTTGCCATGGCAATGACGCCAGGGACGCGGTTCTCCCCTTCGATGACACCGCGCAACACCGCATCACAGCTTGATTGCAAATTGGACATGTATTCCTCCCTTACCAATTTGGTCTTGAAGCGTACGCGCGGCCCAGAGCACCTGTCTGTTCTGTTTCGGAAAGTGACGTTCGAAATCGGAAGCGAACTAACTTCGCGCCAACGTTTGGGAAGGCGTCTCGCCAAAGCGGGCGCGATAGCTGCGTGCAAGAGCACCGATATTCACAAAACCCCAGCTACCCGCGATTTCGGTCACCGTGCGGTTACTTTCGGCAGCAAGCAGGTCGGCGCGGAGGCCATCAAGCCGACGATCTGCCAGAAACTCCCGCGGAGTGACGCCTCTAAACCTGCGAAAACCTTCAGACAGCGTGCGTGCACTGACCCCGACGCGCTGCGCGATGTCGCCAATCGACGGCGCAATGCGTGCTTCAGAAGTCATCATTTCTTCGGCACGTCTGACGTAATGCGGCGCGGCAGCCCGCGCACCTGTCTCAAGCGATACTCCCGCTTCGGCCGCCCATTCCTGTAGAAGATTGAGACAGATCAACTCCTCCAAGTGCCGCCCCATGGGGCCATTTGGATCGATGGGATGTTCCCCACCAATTGATCGCGCCACATATTCCAGCATCGCCAGCCAACGAGATCCCCGGCCCCCAAACTTGACGCGCTGGGTCCATAGCGCGTTGCCGGGCACATAACCAAACCATTTTCGAGCGGTTTCTTCCATCAAAGCATGTGGGATCGTGAAATTGAATTGAAGATGCTCTGGATCGGCATTGAGCCAGTAATCCGTCCGCGCACAATCGACGACAAAGCTTTCACCAGCCTGCGTCGTCGCGGGGTCAGACTGAAAATGGTGGCTCACCGCCCCTTTGAGGGTGGTGAGAACCAGAATATTACCAGCCTCAGGATCGAAGTCGTTTAAATGAACGCCGGTTCCATATGCAAAGCGCGATGCTTTGACACGACCGGTGTTACGGGAAAACATCGTGGCTGACGGGACCGTGTCCTTTTCAAGCGGCTCGACATGATAAGGCATATAGGTTGATCGACAAAACTCAGCGACCTCGTCCCAATCCTGCGAGCGAACGCGCTCACTACGGATCAGCGGGGCATTTATACTTTTAGCTGTAACCCAAGTATTCACCGTAAGTTCACCAATTTGTTGACAGTAAAGCTTATCGCAGATCGTCTGAAAATCAAATCAGACCAAGGTGCAGATGGGCTAGAACGCGTGGCCGTTATTCTTGATCGATCAGACTGCGGCTGGCACTCCACCATCGAAGAGTGAGCTTTCGCACATCTCATTAGTAACGAAGCACAGTTTCATGTGCGTTGCAGGTGCAATCCTGGATGCAAGATCGGTCATCAGAACATGTGACGCAAACGGTCGTTTTTGGCCGCGCGCCCTGCCCTACTCCGGATCAACCACATAGTTAGGACAAAAACCCCAGGCAAAACCTTTGCAGTTTTGGCAGGTTTTTGTCACAGTAAGGTATGATTATCGGATATGCCCGCGTCAGCACAGACGATCAAAGCCTTGATGCCCAGACCGACGCGCTGACAGCGGCGGGAGCTGACAAGCTGTTCGCGGACAAGATCAGCGGATCGAAGCGGGAAAGGCCCGAGTTGGACCGTATGCTGGAGCAGCTCCGCGAAGGCGATGTAGTGACCGTTACCAAATACGACCGCCTGGCGCGGTCCCTAAAAGACCTCTTGGAGATCGTTGAGGCGATCCGGGAACGCGGTGCCGGCTTCCGGTCCCTGGCGGAGGATATCGACACGACGACGCCGGCAGGCCGCCTAGTGTTTCACGTCTTCGCCTCCATCGCCCAGTTTGAGCGCGAGCGGATTTCCGAGCGTACCAAGGAAGGGCTTGCTTCAGCACGTAAACGTGGCCGGATTGGGGGCAGACCCCCTGCCCTAACAGCTGCCCAGAAGGCCGAGGTTTGCCGTATGCGAGACGAAGAGCAACGCTCGATCTCCGAGATTGCGCGGCTTTTCAAAGTAAGCGAGCGGACGGTGCGACGGGTTTAACCGACCTCTGCCAAGACTCCCGAAATTTGCCGCCACTGCCTTTCATTGGAGGAAAACTTACCCCATACATCTTTTTTTAGCTGAGTTACCTTCCCGACGTCATCAATATCTATCGTCGGGTACAGTTCCAGATACTCCTGCCCCTGAAAACTCTCCCCTGAAAACACGAGTGGAAAAACATACGTTCGTGGTGCGGAATGCGCATTGCCATCGAAGAACCCCATTTCCCACGGGCACCATTTTGATAGGCTCGAGTTCTTCGTGTGCAGGTAGAACATCAAGCTACACTGCTTCATTCTTTGGCGAAGGTAATCAGCCGTCCTTTTTGTAACCATGCTTCGGTCAAGCTGCGGATCGTTGATCCAATCCACATAGACAGAGAAGCCCTTTTCTTCCAGAATTTGCTTCGCACCAAGGACGTACTTATCATCCATCTTCGAATGGGAGAGAAAAACGTCGAAGGACGTGGCACTTGTGTTAACGGCATCCTTGAGGATGCGCTCAATGCCTACGTATCGTCCAGAAAGTGCACGATCCGCCGCTAACAGCGCCTGACCAATAGTCACGACGCTCATGCTACCTTCCTACATCGGCTGCCGCTTGCCGCACCCAGGATGAGAAATTCGCTCCACCACCCTGCGTCTTGTAGCAATACAATCCGGCGTAGCGTGAAAGCCTAATCACAGTGGTGTCGTGTGGCTTGACCCACGTTGCGGGAAGGTCCACTGCCTGTGTGTAGTCATCGTACTTCACCCAATTTCCGTTCTTCCGTTCGGCCAGACGTATCGCCCCACCCGCGTTGTAGACTCCCATATAGTCGAGTGGATTAGGTCCCTCTTGAGAAACATATCCCTGCTGATTTCCCATGAGATTGATCTTCACGGCCAACAGTCCGTTTCCTTTGACAACCGACCTAGCAAGTTCGTAGCGAACCCAACGTCGCTCATACGTTGCCGCCCCGACCAGCACACAAGTCACAGAAGTGTTTTTGATACCTTCGCGAATAAGGCTTTTGAGAGATTCCGGCCCTGTTCGCCGGGAGCTCTCCCAAATACTGCCATCAAAGAAACCCTCAGATTCTCGCGTGTTCTCGTGGTTGTATCGCCATGAGTTGCGAACCTGGTTCACTTTCCAAATGTCGTTTTGGTAGTGGAACGAAAAGAAGACCCGCCGCTTAGCAGGTTGAGCGGGCATAGCCCCAAAAATACTAGCCATTTAAACCCCACAAAAAATCAACGCTGCGACTGCTCCTAATGACAGGAAAATCGCCAGATAAAACCAACTCACAGACCAAGACAGCGCTAGGCGAAGAACTGAAGACGTGTCTTGCATGAACGGCGTAGCTTCAAGACTATAGGCTTCGATCTCTTCCCCTCTTCGTACGTGATCGAAGAGCTTTCGATAGGCCCGCTCGAGGCGCAAATATTGCGCATCCATGAGCCAAAAAATGATCATCGGTACTACAGCCGCAACCGCGTAATATGGAGAAGGCGTTTCCACGGTCGCCATGACAGCAACAGCCGCACTCCCAAACGTCGCCGCAAGAGCTTTGAGAGTGAATGAATTTGCCCCCATTCTTGTTATAACGCCTTGAAGCATCGTTAGATGCGCGATCCGGATACTTTCATCATGGTCCTTGTTTCCCGACATGCTACTTACCTCGCCGCAACTGCTGCGATGTGGCCAGCAAACTCGGTTACAAAAGTCTTGAGCGACGTAAGATCACTCATACTCGTGTGCCGACCATCATCGACAGCTTCACGCGGGGACGCCATTAGAGCTGTGCTGGTATAAAGCCCTTCCTGCACGAGACGCTTGCATAGGATATCATAGCGCTCGATGTAGGATGCCCCTCGAAAGACCGGATCAACGCGAAAATGTGGTTCTTTAACGCTGACTGGGACAGTCGATGCTTCACATTCTTCAACAAGCATGAGCCATCCCAAGAACGGGCGCGCGGCGTCCTTGCCAAACGCTCCTTCACGATAGGCTGTCCAAAGATCATGCGCACTACCCATGACTTCCTCGGACCGATTATTGAAATTGTTGCCGAATGACGGCCCAACTTGTGATTTGAACTCGAGCGCCGCGATGAGCTGGCCACGGTGCATGATGAGCATGTCCCATTCTTTCGTTGGTCGATAAAAACCTGGCAGAACAAGGACCTTCTTCTTTACGCAAATCTCCGCGTCCCAAAGTCCATTCGCTTCAACAAGCAACTGCACCATGCCGACAAATCCGTCGAGATTCTTGCCCGCCGTAACAGCACCTCGCGCTCCTGCATCCTGCGTCCCGGCTTCCGCCTGTTTCGAAAGTGCGGCTTCACGGTTGCCCCAGAAGAGCTTTACCGCTTCCTGAGCGTGGGCTTTGTAGTTCGCCAGATCAAGACTCACGCTACTGTATCCCCTTCAATCAATTTCATTTCGTCGGCGGAAAGGCCATAGAGACTTGCAACAATCTCGTTGAGTTCATGCCGGTCGTTAGTTTCGGAAAAACGCTTCAAACGATCTCGCATTTCCACGCTAACGCTATCCCACCGGGGCAGCCGGATGCGCCGAAGATATTGCGCCTGGAAACGCAAATATCCGCCGCGCATCTTGGTCGAATAGAGCGAGACGAAAAGGCGCGCGATACCTGAGCGCATAACGGCCTGTAGCGCGTGCACGTCCCACTCGTCGGACGTGATGAAATACAGGTTATGGTGCGGATAGAGCTTACCGCCTTCATAAACGATAGAAGCATCCCCTTTGATGTCAGGGATCAGAAGTTTCTCGCGCTTGGCCAGATCGGGATAGATGCGATCAATCGTGCGGTACCAATTCTGTGGTGCCTTGGTCGCCACATGTCGCTTCGCGATCTGCTCATAGCGCTCGTCTAGGTAGCCCTTGAGCTTTGGAAAGTCCTCGAGGCTGACAAGTTTGCCATCATCACCAAAGGGATTGATCACTCCCCTGCCCCGCCATTGAACATGCCCCTCGAGAATGTCTTTGGTCATGACCAGGGGAAGCTTTCGGGACGGCTCAACATCGAGCTCTTCAAAGTCTCCGATGAATGCCTTGTCTGCACCAGTTGCAACGCCGATCCCGACCTTGCATCCGGCTTCTTCGATTGCGGGAAGCCTGGACTCGAGGCGGCGCACAAGCGCGAGTGCGTCAAAGTCGTCCAGAATCCAGGGCTCTCCGCCTGCCGCGATCTTGTCGATCTCGCGTACGCGGCTTGACGTCTTAAGCTTCGGCTTCGTCAGCTCGCGTGCCAAACGATCGAGGACCTTCCCATTGATTTCTGGTCTGGCAAAAACCCGCGTGACGTTGTTCTCCTGACTTGAGCCAGAACGCTCGATCACCGTAATTGCGGGATAGGCACTAACCTCCGAGTGGAACGCGTCTGTGCCGACCATATCAACATAGGTTGCTAGGTGATAATCCTTGCTGACAAGCTCACGCAGCTTCTTGCCGTATCGGTTTTTCATCCACCGATCAGCGCAAATGAAGCTTAGCTTCCCCCCTGTCGCTAAGTTCCGAAGGGATTTCTCAATGAACGGCACATAGATGTCTGCCCGATCATAGATTGTGCTGTAACGCTGACGATATTCTCCCATGAGAACGTCAGGGATCACTTCTTGGCGCAGATAGGGTGGGTTGCCGACAGCGTGGGTGAAATCTTGGTCGAACTCGCAGAGCAGAAAGTCACCCTGTGTAAGCCAGGCGTTCAGTAGACCGTCTATATCTTTACTAAGAACACCCTGCTCTATCATAAGCTTTCGTAGCGATTGTCGGTTCCGTTCAAAGGTTTCTCGATGGAGCTCGACACCACGGATAGCAGGTTTGAGTTTTTCAACGCTAAGCCCGTCTGGCTCGCGTTGAGCGGATGCTAATAACCGCTCAACGGCTGGGAGAATAAAGTCGCCGTCTCCGAAAGACGGCTCGAGTAGGCGGTATGACGTAAGATTCTGATCGACCGTGTATCCAACCAAGTCGAGAATGAAATCAACAACTTCTCGCCTAGTATAGATCGCACCGCGCTCTTCAGCACCGCTTTCGCTAGCCAAACGCTCAACAGCCTCCGCCACCGGGCACAAGCTATCAAAGAACGGGTCTAAGGCTAATGACTCTGCGGGGTGGGGGGGGGGGGGGGGGGGGGGAGGGAGGGGGGGGGAGGGGGAGGGGGGGGGGGG
>CAKZYL010000159.1 GCA_937884705.1 uncultured Roseovarius sp.
CACCAAGCTCTGGCATGCCGCCCGCTTTGCGGAAATGAACGGCGCGACCACCGGCCAAATCGCACCGACGCAATACCGGCGTGATATCGACGCGATACCGACGCCGTCTCAAACTGTTAACACATGGATCATCGGAGAGACCGCCCGCGTCCGCGAAGACGTCGATCACGCCCTGAACCAGTTCCGCTTCAACGACGCCGCCAATGCACTCTACGCCTTCGTCTGGGGCAAGGTCTGCGACTGGTATGTCGAGTTTTCCAAACCGCTTCTGATGGATGGCGACGAGGCCACCAAGGCGGAAACCCAAGCCACCATGGCCTGGGTCATCGACCAATGCCTGATCCTGCTCCACCCCATCATGCCCTTCATCACCGAAGAGCTCTGGGGCACGCTTGGAGAACGCGAAAAGCAACTCGTCCACGCCGATTGGCCGACCTATGGCGCTGATCTCATTGACGAAAACGCTGATCGCGAAATGAACTGGGTGATCTCCCTCATCGAGTCCATCCGCTCCGCCCGCCAACAAGTCCGCGTGCCCGCAGGCCTCACCATCCCCGTGCTCTGCACCGATCTCGACGCGGCCGGCAAAGCCGCGTGGGCGCGCAATGAGGTGATGATCAAACGGCTGGCCCGCATCGACAGCCTAACGATGACAGACACGCTCCCTAAAGGTTGCATCACTGTCGCGGTCGATGGCGGCAGCTTCGGCTTGCCCCTCGCGGATGTCATTGATGTAAAAGAGGAAAAAGCGCGGCTGGAGAAAACACTCGGCAAGCTTGAAAAGGAGCTCGGAGGCCTGCGCGGCCGTTTGAACAACCCCAAATTCGTGGCCAGCGCACCCGAGGAGGTGGTGGAAGAGGCGCGCGGGAACTTAGCTCTGCGTGAAGAAGAAGAGGCCAAACTCCGCGCCGCATTCTCGCAACTCACGGAACTCGAGACATAAAGAGAAAGAGGCCAAACCCGGCTTCTTTCTTTTCAAAAATACTCAAATCCAGCGCTTTCAACCCGCTCAAAACGATGCAAAAAGGCGCGTCCCTAACAGACGCGCCCCAAAATTCTCCCAGAATTTTAACCCCTTGGGTGCTATTCCATATCCCGCATGCGCGCCACATAACGGGCCAGCGTGTCGATCTCCAGATTGACATGATCGCCCTCATTCACATCCCCCCACGTCGTCACTTTCTTGGTATGGGGAATGAAATTGATGCCGAACTCATTGCTGTCGACCTCATTGACCGTCAGAGATGTCCCATTCAACGCCACCGAGCCCTTTGACGCGATAAACCGGGCAAGCGCTTCTGGCGCGCGCATTATCACCCGCGTGCTATCCCCTTCATCCTGCATGGAAATCACCTCTGCCACGCCATCCACGTGACCCGATACGATATGCCCACCCAGCTCGTCACCCACGCGCAGCGATCGCTCAAGGTTGACGCGTTTGCCCGGGCTCCAGGAGGTCAGGTTCGTCTTCGATACAGTCTCGGCCGAGATATCGACATCAAACCAGCCCTCTCCTTTGCCCACAACGGTCAAGCACACGCCATCACAGGCAATCGACGCGCCCATATCCACGGCGGCCATGTTGTACCGTGTTTCGATCCTCGCACGCAGATCACCGCGCTGTTCAGCCTCCAAAATGCGCCCTATATCTGTGACGATCCCCGTGAACATGCCATAACTCCTTGAAACGCTTGCGTAGAACGACGTATCCTTGAGGCATTGGTCAGGCAAGGCATTGGGGTCTTATTTTTGCCCCAATCCAAGCTATACTCCCCTAAAATAAGCAGTTAGCGATCATCTAAGAATGCTCACAGGCGACCATAAGGTCTTTTTGTTCCTGCAAGGCCCGCATGGACCTTTCTTTCAACGCTTGGCGCGCATGGTGCGGCACTCAGGCGCCGATGTGTGGCGAGTGGGATTTAACGCAGGCGACAGGTTGTTTTGGCAAGATCGTGATCGGTATGTCGCCTACCGGGGCGATGCACAAGGTTGGCCCGATTTTTTCAAGACGCTGATCGTTGAAAAGCGCGTCACCGATATCGTCCTCTACGGGGATGTCCGCCCCATTCATGCCCAAGCCATCGCCTATGCCAAAGAGCTGGACCTCACGATCCACGTTTTTGAAGAAGGCTATATGCGCCCCTATTGGGTGACTTATGAGCGTGACGGCTCTAACGGACATTCCAAGCTGATGCGCATGAGCGTCGATGACATGCGTCATGCCCTGGAAAACTCTGACATGGACACGGCCCTGCCCCCGGCCAGTTGGGGCGATATGCGCCAGCACATTTGGTATGGTGCGCTTTATCACGGCGCCGTCTTGCTCTTTAATCGGGGGTACCGAGAATTTCGCGCCCATCGCGCCCTGTCCGTGCGGCAGGAATTCGGATTGTATCTCAAGCGCTTGGTGCTGATGCCGTATCAGGCGATCGAACGCCGCATTGCCACCTGGCGCATCCGGCATGGTGGCTTCCCATATCATCTTGCACTCCTTCAATTGGAGCATGACGCGTCGTTTCAAGCGCATTCGCCCTTCGAAACCATGTCGGATTTCCTGCGTACTGTGATCGAGGGATTTGCCGAAGGGGCCCCCAAACACCATCATCTGGTGGTGAAGGCGCATCCTTTGGAAGATGGCCGTGTGCCGGTCCGGCGCGAGTTGTTGCGCCTCGCCCGCGAACACGGGCTTTCCTCCCGCGTGCACTTTGTCCGAGGGGGCAAACTCGCCCAGCTTCTGGATGAGGCGCGCACGGCCGTGACGGTCAATTCTACCGCCGCACAACAGGTCCTGTGGCGCGGCATCCCTCTCAAGACATTCGGCGAGGCCGTCTATGCCAAGCCTGAATTTGTCTCGACCAAGCCGCTCAGGGATTTCTTTTCTCTGGCAGAACGCCCCGATCGCCGCGCCTATGGCGATTATCGGCGGTATCTCTTGGAAACCAGCCAGATTGCGGGTGGTTTCTACTCTGCTCGAGGGCGCCGACAGGTGCTTCGCCAAGCCGTTGATTTGATGCTGAGTGAGGAAGATCCTTACGATGCATTGGTCGCGGGCACCGCGGCTCCGAGGCAACAGTTGCGTGCGGTGACGACCTAGGCACAATCTGTAGCGCTGGATTTTATTCCCGGATTCCGTTAGTTTGCAGGAAAAAATTGAGGCAGAACAATAACAGGTCGAGGAGACCGAGCAGTGAAACCCCGTTCCAACCGTTGGGCGAAAACGATCGCCCTATTTTTGGCCGTGTCCATCGTGGCATCCTGTGCCCTTCCCCGTGTGGGCCCCAACAAACGCGAGCTGTTTGAGGGCTCTGTTCAGCGCAGTGGCGATGCATTCGTGGTCTCGGTCAACGACCGCGTCACCCGCGCGACAGCGGTGCAGCCCGCCCTGGGTTTCACCGAAGAGTTTCAACGCGCAGGCCTGATTGGTTCTGACACGATCCGACCGGGCGATACGCTTGGGCTGACGATCTGGGAAAACGTGGATGACGGCCTGTTGGCGGGTGATTTGAGCAACAACACCCTACTGGAGGAAGTTCAGGTCGACGGATCCGGGTTTATCTTTGTGCCCTATGCGGGTCGGATCCGCGCGGCTGGCAACACCCCGGAGGCCATTCGCCGCTTGATCACATCGCGGTTGGATGAACAAACACCGGACCCTCAGGTCGAAGTGCGCCGCCTCGCCGGTGACGGCGCAACCGTTTCCTTGATTGGCAGCGTGGGCGCGCAGGGTGTGTATCCGATCGAACGGCCAACGCGCACGCTTTCCACGATGCTGGCCGCAGCAGGCGGGGTGACGGTCGAGCCTGAACTGGCCCAAATCACCGTTGCCCGGGGCGAGCATCAGTCCAGGGTTTGGTTCCAAGATATCTTCACCAACCCACGTTTTGACATCGCGCTGCGTGGCGGCGATCGCATTCTTGTGGAGCAAGACACTCGCGCCTTTACAGCTCTCGGCGCCACCGGCGCCCAGGCCCGTTTGCCATTTGCAAGCCCAACCATCAGCGCCGTTGAGGCCATCGCGCAAGTGGGCGGCTTGAACGCCAGTCTTGCCGACCCAACGGGCATTTTCATCTTGCGCAACGAACCGGCCGAAGTGGCCAACCAAGTGCTGGGACGCGCAGATCTTATCGGCGCGCAGCGTATGGTCTATGTGCTTGATCTGACGCGGCCAAACGGCATGTTCATGGCCCGCGATTTTGCCATTCGGGATGAAGACACGCTCTATGTGACCGAGGCACCGTTCGCTCAGTGGAGCAAGGTGATTTCCGCGATCACGACGCCCCTTAGTACAGTTGGTACCGTATCAAGCGCTGTCGATGCCTTGTCGGGCGAGTGATGCACCCAGACACACCTTGCGAGCCCGCCGAGCCCAAAGCGCCTCGGCGGGCTTTTTACTTCAATGCAGGCTTCATGCGCCAAAAACGCGTGCGGCGGATCATGGAGCTGTCGGGGTATGCGCTGGAGCTGGGCAAACCCGGCTCGGATGACCTGATTGCGGTTTGGGGCCATTCGCCCTACGCCACAAGAGGCGAGAGCGTCGCGCAGGCGACCGGTGCCAGCCTGGTGCGTGTCGAGGATGCCTTCTTGCGGTCTTTGCGACC
>CAKZYL010000160.1 GCA_937884705.1 uncultured Roseovarius sp.
CAGGGACTCACAGAATGAACGTCGGCTTGATTGAGAATAGGTGCCTTGATCCGTGTAGAGGACCACCGTTTTGACGAGCTCGACAGTCGAGATTGTCAACTACGCCTGTCCCAGTCTTGAGAGCACTCCTCAGTGACCAGGATTTTCAGGGTCCGCGTCAGCTTCCCCTCCGTCAAAGCTCCGCGACCATGCTGCGACGAGATCACTGTCGCCATGCTGACGGCGCCACTGCCGAATTGCGTTACGCAAGCCTGCCCGTCCGACGCGAGAGGTGGGTTCAATCCACACGTCTGGCATCTGGCCACTGCCCAACGCATTCCAGACATCGCGTTTCTGCGCCGTATACTCCTCAGGACCCCATTGAGCGAGCAGCGCCTGAAAGGTCTCAAAGGCTGCGGCATCGAAATCCTGATCTTCCCCCAAACGGCCCATGACCGGGTTGTTGGGGTGAAATCCGCAGCAGGGCACCCAACCTTCGGGGATCGGCGTGTTGGACGAATGCGTGCGACCCGCGCGCAAAAGCTTGGGCAGAACATGGGTGTGCGGGCCTTCAGGGGATGTGCCACCTGTGTCAGGCCCGCCAATCATCTGATAAACCTCAACCCTGCCCAGGCGGGTGAGCGCGACACGGTGCGGATGCGCCTTCAGGATCGCGCCCATTGCCGGGTTGCCATGATCGAAAAGCGACCGACCGTCATTGGCGCGCAGAACCTCCAAAAGCTCCGGATCATCCGTGCGAATGCAGAAGTCGACCTGCGGCTGGGCCAGCCCCATGTCAAAAAGAAATGCGTCCTTGTCTTCGTCCCGGATGGCGCCATCATCCGCGCCAAGCTCTGTAAGAACATCGCGGCGGTTCATCAAAGCGTCAGGTTCAGGCAGGCACAGAGAAACCGCCTGCGTCCAACGGTGTTTTCTGGGGCTCAGCGTTTCATAGGCGACCGCGCGCACGCCCTCCAGAGTGTCAATGCGGATGGCCCCCCGTGAGGTGCCTTGCGTCAGCGCCATCGCCTCGGGCGCGGCAGGATCACCAGCAACATGGTGAAACTCCGCGATCGCACCAAAAGACCCCATGTTCCATCCGGCATCCGGATCGTTCATCCCATCGCGCAAAACGGTTTCAAGCTGTTGCATTTTTTGTACCCCTGTAGGCCGCCATCCATTCGCGAGCGCCGTCATGCACGGCAGTGTACACGGCGCGGCCTGCCGCTTCACCAATTTCTGTGTGCAGCCCCGCATAGCGCGCGGCCCCAGGCGGGCTGGCAATCGCCACGCAATCCGTGCCCGTCCCGGTGGCGCGACCGGTTGGCAAATCAAGTTGCACATCCATCACCGCGGCGGTGCGTGCCTGCACGGCGATGCTGATGGTCTCGAGCATCGCCGCCTCTGTGAGCTCCGCAGTCAAAAAGAGCGCGACATTGATCGTGCCCCAATCCTCCCGCGTGCGATCAACCCTGTGGCCCACACGCTCTGCATTGGAAAACCCCACCGTGGCGACAGCATGAGCTGCGGTTTCGCCGATCTTTGTAACGCTTTGGGTGAACTTACGAATATCGCGCGAGGTCAGAAACGTAACGGCATCCATCGCCTGACGCTGACGTAATTCGTCAGAGAGCCACGCATCAACATCCAACTCAGGCGGCAAATCAGCATTGCGGACCTCTCGCCAAAGGATGCGCGACGCTGTCACCAAGCCTGGCCTGTTCACCGCCCAGCTGAGCACCTGGCAGGGCGTGCCCAAATCCAGCTCAAGCCAGGGGCGATCGAGGGCAATCTGCATCATCGAAGCACCTTGAGGGATTGGTAGACCGGCCCCGCATCTGTGTTTTGAAACCACGCAGAGATGCCAAAAACCTCAGCCAAAAGCTCAGGGGTCAGAACGTCCTGAGGCAGGCCATCAGCCACCAGCCCCCCATTGCCGAGCAGCAAAAGACGTGAGCAGTGGCGCGCCGCGAGCCCCAGATCATGCAATGAGACGAGTGATGATTTTCCTTGGAGCGCGAGGTTGCTAAAGGTTTCCATCGTGGCAATCTGATGTGCGGGGTCCAGCCCTGCAATCGGCTCGTCTGCGAGCAGAAGCGGCGTGTCCTGCGCCAGGGCGCGCGCGATCAGGACGCGCGCCTGCTCCCCTCCCGAAAGCTCCGTTGCAGGACGGTGCCGCATCTCCAGAAGGTCCATTTTGGCAATGGCATCATCCACCTTTTTGCGATCATCAGGCCCTGGCGTTTGCACCGAGGCGAGATAAGGCGTGCGGCCCAGCGTCACGACCGCTTCAACGGATACGGGCCAGGCAATCTCTCGCGCTTGCGGCATCCAGGCGGCATATCTGCCACGGTCGACCTCGGAAACATCGGCCAAGGAGCATTTCCCCGCAAAGGGCAGAAGGCCAAGCGCCGCGCGCATTAACGTCGTCTTTCCTGCCCCGTTTGGTCCAATCAGACCGACGAACTCTCCTTCCTGGATGTCAAAGGTCACGTCGTGAAATACAGGCGTGTCGCGAAGTTTCACCGAAAGATTGGATACCGACAGAAGGCTCATATCCGCTCTCTCCTGAGCTTCAGGATCAGATGCAGAAAGAGCGGTGCGCCAACAAGTGCGGTCAGAACGCCGAGCTTCAGATCACGCCCGGGAAGAACCACACGCACGGCGATATCAGCAGCAAGGAGCATCGCCGCGCCACCAAGGGCAGAAGCCCACAGCAGCCGCGACGGGTGTGCCCCAACGAGAGGTCGCAGAATGTGCGGGATCACAAGTCCAACAAAGCCAATCGCTCCGGCCACGGCCGTGCCAGCCCCGACGACACAGGCTGTACCAAGCACCAATTGAAGCCGCAGCCTGTCGACCCGAATGCCCATGGCGAGCGCTGCGTCTTCGCCAAGCGTCAAAGCATCCAGCCCGCGACCAAGCCGGGCCAGAACGGCAAATCCAAGGGCCATGAAGGGCAGGGCAAGCCAGACATGCGTCATGGATCGATCCGTCAAAGATCCCATCATCCAAAAGACGATCTCATTGGCCGCAAAGGGGTTGGGCGAGAGATTGAGCACAAATGACGTGATCGCAGCCGCCAACGCGGAAATGGCAATGCCCGCCAGGATCAATGTCAGGGATGTCCCGCGCGGCCCGGCCAGCGACATCACCAAAACCACGCCGAGAAAAGCGCCGGTCAGCGCCGCCAGGGGCAAACCCAACGCGAAGGTTGCCGAGAGCCCGGTATGAATGGCCAGAACGGCGCCCAGCGCTGCGGACCCAGAGACACCGATCAATCCGGGTTCGGCCAAAGGGTTGCGCAAATATCCCTGCATAGCCGCGCCCGCTAGGCCCAAGCTCGCCCCGATCATGGCGGCCAGTATGGCGCGTGGCAGGCGGATCTCCCGCATAACAAGCGTCAACGGTCCTTTGTCTCCGGCAAAAAGCGCAGACAGGCTGTCAGCCACACTGACCTTCGCAGGCCCCACCAAAAGCGAAGCAGCAAACAAGGCCGCCACCATCGCAAGAAGGAGGGCCATGAGACGGGTCACTCACCGTCTCCTGCAATGTCCCGACGCACCGTCGACAGCGCCTCAATCGCGCGCAAGACATAGGGCGTGCCGCAAACCCAATCGTGATCTGTCAGGGTGGCGCTCTCCCGCCTTTCTCTGAGACCCTGAACAACCGGATGATCCAGGATCGCCTCGGATCGCGATGCGCCCGGGTAGGGGCGACCGGTGATCACGGCATCCGGATCCGTCAGAGCCAGCACTTCAAGCGGCAACTTCCCTCCCGATCCATACCCGGCCTCAATTGCGGCATTCTCAAACCCGGCCGCGGTCAGAATTTCCCCTGCGAGCGTCTTGTCGCCAGAGGTGTAGCCATTGGCATAGTAAAGCACGGCACGCGGGCTGTGCGTCACCTCCTCAGACAACGCGTGTAATCTGGCGTCAAAATCATCAATCATATCCCGTGCAGCTTGCGTCCGTTGAAGCACGTCGCCCATCTGCGCGATGCGATCTCGCACATCTGGCATGGAATAGGCCGGATCAAAAACAACGACCGGAATGCCCAGACGTTTCAACATCGCGACCGTGGCTTGCGTTGAAAACGCACCCGCGATCACGAGGTCAGGCTCCAGCAGAAAGATCTCTTCGGCCAGCCCTCGATTGATGTGGTAATTTTGGGCCTGCTCAGCCATGGCCGATGCCCGCGGATCTGTCGCAATGTAGGTGACCGATGCCAGCTGCCCAGGACCCGCGAGCAACATAGCCAGCTGATCAGTGCAAAGATTCATCGAAACAACGCGCTCGGGCGTTTCACTTGCTGTGGCCTGAGACACCAAAAGGCCCCAGACCACCATGCAAATCACATATAGCCTACCAGTTCGCATCTAGCCCAAAGAAAAACGTCCGGTCACGTGACGCATATCCCCACACTTCTGAATACTCCTCGTCAAACAGATTGCGTATGCCAAATGTCGCGTCCACCTCATCCGTAACAGCGTAGCGCGCAGATACGTCTACTGTCACAAAATCAGGAAGCGTGGCAGGGCCAAACGGAGGAAAGAACCGGCTATCGGTGTTGTCCGCCACATAGCGCACATCTGCGGCCACGGAGCCGCGCCCACGAAA
>CAKZYL010000161.1 GCA_937884705.1 uncultured Roseovarius sp.
CACGTTTTCAAAGGCTTAACTAACAGTGGGATTTAGGGTTTCAAATGGTTGATTTGACTATTCTTTCGCAACATCGGTTTGTTGTGAAATCAAGCGGGCTTGCGTTGGAAGGCACGGTGCAGGTTGATGGTGCGGGTAACGCGGGCAATGGAGGCAATGGTCCGGGCCCCGGCGGCGCGCTGACGACATTGCTGGCGCTCAATCGCAACAGAAACCGCAACCGAAACCGAAATCGCAATAGAAATCGGAACAGGAACCGAAACAGAAACCGCAATCGAAATCGCGCCATCGCGCCCGATACGGGCGACCTGGGTATTCTGGAGCCATGGCGCGAGCGCGAAACGCTCTACGGGCTTTTGAACGAGTGGAACGATCTGCCGCTCACCCCTCCGCCGGTCATGGAACAACTGCGCGAGGAATGTTTGGATTTGCTGGCCAAGCAGTATTTGCTGCGCCAACCCGAAGGCGCGGTGCGGCGCGAAGAGATCCTTGTCGAAAGCCAGTTGGAATTGTCCCGCTATCTGCGCCCTCTGGGCATTGAAGAGCTTGGCGGATTTGATGCCACCATCGGTCTTTTCCTAACCGTATTGGCCCTCACCGACGAGATCGGATTGCGTTACAAGGCGCGGTTCTCGGCGCCACGGCCAAATCAGGTTGAACCGCGTCTGCGGCCATTTCTGGCCAACCCGGCGCATGCGTCTTTCCCGTCGAACCATTCGTTTCAGTCGTTTTCCATCGCGTTCATCTTTTCGCGCATGCTGCCCGAACATCCCGGCAGTACAGAGCTCTTTCTGAGTGCTGGCCGCATCGCTGAGAACCGCGAATGGGCGGGCGTGCATTACCGCGCAGACTCGCGCGCAGGCTACGAATTGGCCCGCATGGTGGCCCCGGTTTTGGAGGAGGTGCTGCGTGACCAAATGCTTGCCGCGCATCACGAGTGGATTTGAGGAGTGCGTGAGATGTCTGAGAAAAAACGGCGATACCCCGATTATGACGCTCTTTGGCACCTGGTGACCATGGGTGTTCTGACGCCCGATCACACGCCGAACGGATGGCAGCCACCCGCCGCGACAGATCGCAAAGCGCGCGTCGCGATGATCGACACGTCTGTGGCGGTAACGCATCCCAATCTCGCGCCCGCCATCAACAGCACCCTTGCGCTTGATTTCTTTTCCACGCGGTTGGGCGCGTTTCCCTATCTCGACGATGACAAGATCGGCGCGCTTGATCTGAATACCAAGACAAAGGTGACAACCGGTCTGCCGCGATCCTCCGATCTGCTGGCCGAATTGATCGACCGTTTGTCCCATGGCAGCCCCGCCCGCGAAGGGTCGATCCGGCCCATGACAAGCCCGGAGTTTTCAAATCACGGAACGGCCATTGCCGGTCTCATTGGCTCTCGGCCTGGCATCTTGTCGGAAACGTTGGAAACGGGCGAACCGGATCCCAATTTCAAAGACATTCCCTTGCCCTATTGCGGGGTGGATCCGACCTGTGAAATCGTTCCGGTCTCCACCAACTTCAATCCCGATCCCGAACATCTGATCCTGGCGTTGCTCTATGCAGAGCTGATCGATGCCGATGTCATCCTCATCCCGCGCGTCTTCTCTGATCCGTCGCGCACGGTGCCTGAGCTCAACCAAATCATCGACGGCGTGCCGTTGCGCGATTTGGTGGCGCCCACGCCCCATGACCCATCAGACATGGAGGCCTGGGAAGAGCTGGCCACGCTCTTGATCAATATCTCCATGCAGCGCCCGATCGTTTGCGCGGCGGGCAACAGCCAGGAAGACCACGGCATCTATCCGGCCAATTTGGCCTCGGAACACAATGGGATCATTGCCGTTGGGGCGGTGAATGCCAAGGGCTTTAACAGCGGGTATTCCGCCACGCGCAATGTCACGATCAGCGCGCCCAGCGATGATGCGCAGATCTATGACCGCAAAGAGGTCCGGCTTGATCCGAATGCCCGCTCGACCAGCGAAATGCCGGAAGGCGTGCCGTCAAACGACAAGTTTTCCAGCTTTGATATCATCAGCACGGATGTACCTGGGATCTTTGGCTATTCCGCCGGGCCGTTCACGCGCGATGATCCAGATCTCGGGATCCATGAATTCGGCTCTTACTTTTGCAGCTTCGGCGGCACATCGGCCTCATCCGCGCTGGTCGCAGGGTTCTTGTCGCTCGCGCATTCCACGGGTGAGCTGGCCAAGGATACGGATGGTTTGGCGGCCAAAGATTGGCTTTTGTCGCGCTCGGTCAAGATCAAGGATGGTGCAGAGCAAACCCATTTCCTGTCGTGGGATGGCAAGCCGAAATTTCCCGATGCCTAAGGCGTTTGCGCAGATCCGTGATCCGGGGGGCTAAGGTCCATCTCATGCCTGCGATCGTAGGACCCGCGCGAAATCTCTCGCGATATCAAGGCTATCCCGCTTTGCATCGGGGTTCTTCAATGCGGTCTCAAAGGCATCCTTGCTGAGGATGTCTCTATAGAGGTCCATCAGGTCATCGAAATGCGCTGTGGTGAATTCCGGGTGATGCTGCACCGAGAGCGCGGGAAAGGCGTATTCGATGCGCCCGATGTCACAGCGCGGGCTGCTCATGACAGTCGCGGCACCCTCCGGCACCGTAAAGACCTGATCTTGATGCAGGGCGTAGGCGCCTTTGCCGCCATAGGTTTCCACCCCCATGACATAACCGTCGGGTGATTTTCCGACATCACTGCCAAAGGCCTCTGCCATGATCTGATGGCCAAAACACACGCCGCCCATCGGACGGTGGAGATCGCGCGCGCGGCGCAGGAAATCTCGTAGTGGCTGAAGCCAGGGCTGGTCATCATAGACGCCGTAGCGTGAGCCTGAGATCAGATATCCATCATACATCCCGGGATCGCGGGGCAGGGCCATGCCACTGACCACATTGATGGGCTCAAACGCGGCATCAGGCAAAACCGGGCGCATCCAATCCACAAAGAACGAGGCATAGGTTCCGAATTTCTCATAAAATTCATCCCACGGCTCATCGGCCACAATGATCGCGATCCTGAGGCTCATGCCGTGACCATGTGAGGGCTGCGGCGGGTGAAACAGGCCCGCCTTTCTGCAGCGTCTGTCAGGTCACGGCTGTCACGCACGTCTTTGGGTATATCGTATGAAAATGTCGAGGATCGGTTCAAATCTGCCCCTCCGATGCGGTCGTCAGCGTCGCTGTTCCAGATCTTGAAGACGCCTGCAAAACTGTCAAGCGCGAGGCGCCGGGCCTTGCCCATCACGCCAAAGTAGACGCACGCCCGGACCCCATCAATCAACCGGGATATGGCGGCGTGACACAGTCATCTCTCCTGCGCTTCAACGGATAGGGCTGACAAGACATCTGCCACATCACCGCACTTGGGGTTGTTCGTGACAGTCAGCGCCGTTTGGGCCCAGATGAGCGGGGTCGTCTCATGCTCTTCATCCACGGCATCAAGATCTGCTCCGTACCGCAGAAGGCATTTCACCATCACCAGATCGCCATTCCAAGCTGCGGAATGCAAAGCGGTGGCGCGCGATGTGTGGGATTGCCGCGCATTCACATTGGCGCCGTTGTCCAAAAGCCATTCGGCGAGCTCAACGTGGCCGAAATCGACCGCCGCGATCAAAACATCATCGGCTGTGGCCGCGCCCGGGTCTGCGCGAAACATATCCTGCAGCGCGCTGACATCGCCGATCCTTGCGAGATCCCGGGGCTCTTGCGCATGTCCGTGTCTCGCCAGAACCTCCAGCAGCTCACGCCCCTTTGGCCCAAGACGGCTTATCGCATCCTTGGCGTCCGAGCCCCAGCGGTCTTGATCGTCTACCGTAAATCCCAGATCCAGCAAATGCTGAACGGCGAAGGGCGATCGCGCCAACGCGACAAGCGATCCGGTCGGCCTTGGGAAGCTGAGATCATCCAGCGCCTCCGACAAAACGCGCAGTTGGTCATCGTCACCCGCCAAAAGCGCCTCGCAGATACCAA
>CAKZYL010000162.1 GCA_937884705.1 uncultured Roseovarius sp.
CACTTCGCAACTCTGAACATCAACTTTGGGAAGATCGCGCAGCCGAGCCGAAGATACCAGCCGGATCTGGTGGAAGGAGCGAGACCAAGCTCGCCGCATCGGCATGAGGCGGCTTCGCTCTCAAAGCCGCCCCAACAGCCCTACCGAAACCGCAGGTTATCACGGCTCAGCTGATCAAGGCTGGTGATCCCCATCAGCTTCATGTCCCGCTCCAGCTCCGTGCGCAGGTTGCCGAGCGCTTTCTCCACGCCCGCCTGTCCCGCCGCGGCCAGCGAGTAGAGATAAAGCCGCCCGCCAGAGCACGCCTTCGCGCCCACCGACAGCGCTTTTAGGACATGCGTGCCGCGCTGAATGCCGCCTTCACACACCACGTCGATCTTGTCGCCCACTGCATCACAGATCTCGGCCAGCTGATCAAACGGTGCGCGTGAGCCATCCAGCTGCCGCCCGCCATGGTTCGACACCATGATCCCCGTGCACCCGATATCCACCGCGCGTTTGGCGTCCTCGACGCTCATGATGCCCTTCAACGCGAACTGACCGTCCCACTTCTTGCAAAGCTCCTCGGCATCCTTCCAGTTCATGTTCTGATCCAGCATGGTCGAGAAATACTCGCCCACGGACACCGCCAGATTGGTGCCCGCCGAGACGTGACCCGACAGATGCGGCATGTCGAACTTCTCCTTGGTGAAGAAATTCCACGCCCACATCGGATGCGTCGCGAACGAAAAGACCGACGACGGCGTTAGTTTCGGGGGCGAGGTAAACCCGGTGCGCAGATCGCGCTCGCGGTTGCCGCCTGTGATCGTGTCCACGGTCAACGCCATCACCTGGAAATTCGCCGCCTTCGCCCGCTCCAGCAGCGCATCATTCAGCCCACGATCCTTGTGAAAATAAAACTGGAACATCTTCGGGCCGGGCGCCAGCTTCTCAATCTCCTCCACCGTCACGGTCGCCAGAGAGGAGACGCCAAACATCGTGCCATATTTCGTGGCGGCATTGGCCACGGCGCGCTCGCCTTCATGGTGAAAGAGCCGCTGCAGCGCTGTGGGCGCGCAGTAAACCGGCATGTCGAGCTTCTGGCCCATGACCTCAACGCTCATGTCCACCTCTTCGACACCGGCCAGCACGTTGGGCACCAGATCCACATCGTCAAAGGCCGAGGTGTTGCGCGCATAGGTGATCTCATCATCCGCCGCGCCGTCGATGTAGTGAAAGATCGGGCTCGGCAGGCGCCGCTTCGCCAGTTTGCGGAAATCCTGAAAGTTGTGGCAGCTCTGTACGCCCATTGTCCCATCGTCCTTTGCTGTTCGTTTATTGGTAAGATAATATTACCAATTTGAGGTTGTATCTAGTTTGACGACGTCAGAGTCAAGCGGGTCACGCCAAAAAACACCGCGAAATGCCGCGCTCCGGTCGCCGATCCTAAGATTTCAAAATGACACGACAGGGTGTCGGAAGACTCCTTAACCGCGATGCTGCGTTGTCGCGCAACCGACGCCGGTCTAAGGACAGACATGAAATCTTCAGATGCTTTTGCCCCGCATGGCGATATTGCCCGCACATTGCTGCCGCATGCCATCGACGCCGCAGATGACGCGTCTCACGATCTGTCGCATGTTCTGCGCGTTTGGAAAAACGTGCAAGACATCTCGGCCCGAGAAGGTGGCGCGGGCGACATACTCGTTGCGGCTACCTTGCTTCACGACTGCGTCGCCGTCCCCAAAGATTCGCCATCCAGATCCGTGGCGTCTCGACTGTCTGCAGATCACGCGCTGCGACTTCTCAAAAGGCTTGGATGGCCCGATGACAAGGCCGCATCCGTGGGTCACGCGATCGAAGCGCACAGCTTTTCCGCTGGGGTTACGCCCCGGACGCTGGAAGCCAAAATCCTGCAAGATGCGGACCGGTTGGATGCTATCGGTTGTATCGGCATTGCCAGGTGTTTTTATGTATCCGGTCGACTGGGCCGGGCGCTTTATGATCCGGCAGATCCCTTAGGATCCGAACGGGACCTGGACGATGCCAGGTTCGCCATTGATCATTTTCAAACTAAGTTGCTCAAACTTTCACAATCCTTCCAAACGCAAACCGGCAGGGCGCTGGCCCGAGAGCGACATGACGTTGTGCAACAATTCTTTGATAGGTTTGTTTCGGAAGTTTCGTGACTTTTGGGAAAGGAAAGTAATCTGGCTCAATCCTGCTTGATCCGCTGGATGACAGGGTCTATACGCGCCCAGTGGCTAAACGGGTCGCAATTAAAAATCAAGAAACGCCGTGGTTGTCCCAGTCGCTTCGGGGGGCACATCCGGCAAAGGAGAAGCGATATGAAACTCAATGAA
>CAKZYL010000163.1 GCA_937884705.1 uncultured Roseovarius sp.
GACCGCTTCGCCTGGAATGCCAAAGGCGGCCCCGCGCGTGTAGATGTCGGGGGTTGAGGTGGACCGCGCCATCGACGTGCCCATAGCGTACTGGTTGTTTTCGATGACGAAAATTACTGGAAGATGCCATAGGGCAGCCATGTTGAAGGTCTCGTAGACCTGGCCCTGGTTTGCCGCGCCATCACCGAAATATGTGAAGGTCACCCGGCCATTGTCGAGATACTTATCTGCAAAGGCGAGACCCGCACCAAGAGGCACATTGGCGCCAACGATGCCGTGGCCGCCGTAGAAGTGCTTTTCCGTGCTGAACATGTGCATGGAGCCACCCTTGCCTCCGGAAAGGCCGCCTTCGCGCCCAGTCAATTCGGCCATGACACCGCCGGGTTCCATCCCGCAGGCCAGCATGTGGCCGTGATCGCGGTAAGTGGTGACGCGCTTGTCGCCCTCTTCTGCTGCGGCTTCCAGGCCGACAACAACGGCCTCTTGACCGATGTAGAGGTGGCAGAAGCCGCCGATGAGGCCCATCCCGTAAAGTTGCCCGGCCTTTTCTTCGAATCGCCGGATCAGCAACATGTCTTTGTAAAATGCTGTCAGCTCATCGGCCGAAACATTTGGTTTTGCGGTCTTTTTTCGGGTGGCCATGCGCGGCGTTCTCCTCCGCCAGATAGATAGTTTAACGTTAAACTATTTTGTATCACAGTTTGAGGGGCGCTGGCGAGAGCGAATTTTGCGTGCATGTCTCACCGTGATATTCGACAGAAACTGGGTTTTGTGGCAAGACTGTTGGTCAAAACGTGTCCAGATGCCAGCAAAGACCCAAGGAGGTCCAGCCATGCTGATCAAAGACCGGCTTGCCGCCCAACCCAAAGCTCCACCCTCCACTGTGACCGAAGATCAGATGGTCTCAGATGCCGTGACCATCATGGCGGAACGGAATTATGGCGCGATGATCGTGGTGGACGGCGACAACAAAGTGACAGGCATTCTGACCGAACGAGACGTTGTAAAGCGCATCGTGGGGGCCGGGAAGTCTGCCGAGGGCATGAAGGTTGCCGACATCATGACGCGTGATCCGTCGGTGGCGCGTGAAGACGACGAGATCGAAACCTGGATGAAAACCATGAGCCAGAAGCGATTCCGCCGGATCCCGGTGGTTGGCGATGATGACCGGCTGCTGGCTATTCTTACCCAGACAGACCTCATCGCCTATGCCTGGCCGGTGCTCTTGTCGCAAACCAAGGAACTGGCCCTGCGGGAGTCGCGGCGGACGTTCTACGCCCTCCTCATAGGGGGCGGGCTTTTGGTCTATGCGGTCGCGATGGTGATATTGGCGAAAGTTCTGCTGTAGAGGTCTGCGGCCGTCGGGGCCTTGGAGCTTTTAGCGGATGACGATTTCATCTGCCCGGATCATACCGAGCAGATCGCGCGCTTGCTGATCCAGCAAGTCGAGGTCGAGATAGGTGTCAGACAAGCGTTTGGTCAGGTTTTCCATCTCATCAACTTGCGCCTGAAGAACGGCCAGACGGGCGGCGAGCACGTCTTCTTGGGCTTCGATCTCTGCACGTTGAAAGAGGCCGTAGTCGCCCTGAACCGCCGCAAACGTGAAATAGCCGCCGACGAGAAACGCGATCAGGACAAATAGGGCTGCACCCAGACCGGGTCGATTGTTGCTGTTCATCTTGGGTTCATCCGCCTCATTGTGCCGTCTCTTACCGGACGATCTTTTATAGAATTGCACAGGTGATTCGATTTGTGAATCCCCCTTTTGCAATCAATTGGTTGCGCGGTAAGTTTGCAGCAAAGGAGCCGCATTGATGCCACATCTTCCGCCGCGCATGGATTTGCCGACGCACAGCGTAGAAAATCAACCTGATGCCCGCGGGGACATTGATCTTTTTGCAGATGACCCAGCGTTGCAGGCCTATGTGCCCGCGTTCGGTGCCGATCCGGCGCATCTTGGCGGGTTCGGGGCTGATCTGGGCCGAGAGGAGATGCGTCATGCGGGCAAAGAGGCCAACCGTCATCCCCCGGAACTTGTGTGTTTTGACGCCGGAGGGCGACGGTTGGATGAGGTTCGGTTTCATCCGGCCTATCATCGGTTTTTGCAAAGAGGGCTGGGCGCGGGATACGCGGCCATTCCTTGGGAAGGCCGTCAGGGCGGGCATGCGACCCATGCCGCGATGGTGTATCTTGCAAGCCAGGTAGAGCCGGGCACGTGCTGTCCAATGACGATGACCTATGCGGCGGTGCCTGCACTCAAGGCCGCGCCTGCGCTCTTTGACGCCTGGGTGCCCAAGCTGACAGCGCGCATGTATGACGGGGCGGCAAAACCCTTATCTGCAAAGACCAGCGCCACGATTGGCATGGCCATGACGGAAAAGCAGGGTGGCTCGGACGTGCGGGCCAATACGACGCGTGCGGTCGCGGAGGGCGATGCGTATCGGCTTTACGGACACAAGTGGTTTTGTTCGGCGCCCATGTCAGATGGGTTTTTGACCCTGGCGCAGGCACGGGGAGGATTGACATGTTTTTTGGTGCCGCGCTGGCTCGAGGAGGGGCGCAACGGGATCCAGGTTCAGCGCCTGAAGGACAAGCTTGGCAATCGGTCGAACGCATCATCTGAGATCGAATATGTCGGTGCGTTTGCGTGGCGCGTGGGAGACGAAGGGGAGGGGGTGCGCACGATCATTGAGATGGTGCATCACACGCGGCTTGATACGGCCATGGCGCCCGCAGGCTTGATGCGCGCGGCCTTGCGCGAAGCGTGGTATTGGGCCCAGCACCGCACGACATTTCAGAAGCGTTTGGCCGATCAGCCGCTGATGCAGACCGTGCTAGCGGATCTGGCGCTCGATTGGGAGGGCGCGCTGGCCCTCGGCCTTCGTGTGGCGTGCAGTTTTGACAGCAAAAGGCTGGAGGAGCGCGCCTTTGCGCGCATCAGTGTCGCTTTGGCAAAGTATCTCAGCAACAAGCTGTGCCCGGGCGTGGTTGTGGAGGCGATGGAGTGCCTCGGCGGTATGGGGTATGTCGAGGATACGCCCCTGCCAATGCTCTATCGCGAGGCCCCGCTCAATGGCATCTGGGAAGGGTCTGGCAATGTGATCTGCCTCGATATCCTGCGGACG
>CAKZYL010000164.1 GCA_937884705.1 uncultured Roseovarius sp.
ATTTCCCGCAAGTTGGATTGTTCAACTTCGACAGCCGTATCTCTGAACACACGCAGCGCCGCCGCCATCCGAGAAACCTCGTCTCGGGTCGACATCTGCGGCAATGGCGTTGCAAGGTTTCCGTCAGCGATTGAAATCATGCTGTCGCTGAGGTCTGTGATGCGTCTAACAAGGTTGTTCCCGACATATCGCCAAATCACCAAACCCGCGCTGATCAAACTCAAGACCGTGATCGCGATGATCACATAAGATCCGACAGTCTGAGCACTGCGTGCATCAGAAGACGCGCGCGTGATGTCAGCCTCGGCCTGCGCGACAAGGTCGTTTACACTTTCCGTCAGCTCCGCACTCAAGACCGCATTGAGCGCCAAAAGCTGACGCCCGCGCGCCAGCAAAGACAGTTCTTCTTTTCGTACGGTCGGCAAAGCACTCGGCCCCGCAAGAATATCGCCCAGGATTTCCGCTTGCGGGGACAAACGCCGGCCCAAGCTTTCGTCAATCTGGCTGAAGATGCGCAAAAGATTTTGCTGGGACCGCCGCATTGGAAAGGCGAGCGCGTCAATCTCTTCGATGCTATCTGACAAGGCGGACACGACCAGAAAGTCATTGATCCGCGCGGCCTCAAACTGCGCGTTCTGCAATGGGAGCGCTGAGGAGACGAGCTCTGTAAAGTCGGCAAAAACCGTTTCGCGCCTTTCCTGGCTGAGGTCGGGATCAGACAACTGGCGGCGCAGTCTGGAAAACTTCGCATCCAACACCATTGTAGACGGGGCCAAAGCCGTTTGAATGGCTTTGTCCGCGTCACTCAACCGAACAAGCTGTTTTTGCAGCTCCGAGGACGCTTCCAGACGAAAGGCAACCGTTCGGTCGAGCTCAAGGAGGTTCTGACTGAGGCGACGTACAATCGGTTCCAACCGGTCGGCTGCGTCATCGCCGGACTCCTGCTGACGCAAATCAGACAGGAGCGCATTCAACACCGCAACCTCAGCATAGATCTCTTGAGAGGCTTCATTGCGGTCGGCCGCGGAATCTGCAGACAGAAGCGTCGGTGCCGCGGCCACAATCCGTTCCGCTTGCCGCGAAATCTCGATTGTGTTCAGGACGGCTGGCACACGCTTTTGCGTGATGCCGTCCAGAATTTTACCGACGGACGAAAACGAATACAGCGCCGCCAAAGCGATCAGAACAGCCAGTCCGCTGATGCCCAAAAAGGCAATCAGCAGCCGCCCACGAACACCGATTTCGCGAAACATGGTCTCAGAAGTAAATGGAGAAAGGGAAGTATTTGGCGTTGATCTCTTGGTAGGTTCCGTTCTCGATGATCTCGATCAGAGCGCCGTTTATCTGATCAACCAGGTCGACATCCTCATGACGCACCGCGATGCCAATCCGATCGTCTATGTCGATGAACTCTCCAACAAATTCGTGTTCTTGGCCCTCGTCGGACTGCAACCAGTCGTAAAGCGGCAGGTTGTCTCCCAGCACAAGATCCACCGCGCCGCCAACCAACCCCGACAAAGCATCTTCTTGTGTGTCAAACAAACTGATCGACACGATATCCCCGAACTCGCTTTCGAGGTATTCGGAGCTCACTGTACTCCGCAGGACGCCGACCTTTTTGCCCTGCAAACCACTGGGCGTGACATCTGAGCTTGATCCGGAACTGCCCACAAAGGTCAGCATGTTCGAGTATTAGGGCAGAGTGAAAGCAACGATGTCTTCGCGCTCCGGTGTAATCGACATGGACGCAACAATCGCATCGTATTGCTGGTCCACCAGGCCCGGGATCAGCGCGTCCCAGTCGTTTTGAACAAACTCGCAGGATACTGCCATCACGTCACAGAGCGCGTTTGCGATATCTATATCAAAGCCCGCCAGTTCCCCATCGTCGTCGATGTAGTTGAAAGGCGCATAGTATCCTTCCGACGCGATCTTCAAGCTCTGTGCAGACGCCGGACTGGGCTGAAGGGTCCAGGCAAAAATCGTGAATGCGGCTAAACTTACCTTGCCAAAAAAACCAAGTCTCAGTGCGTTCAACATACCACTCGCCCCCAATAGCAGTAAAAAAAATCGGCTTGTAATTGATAGGACCCAATCGGACGCGACGCGGCGTCACAAGTCAAGCGAAAAGGCGTTTGAAATGATCGTATTCACGGATGCGGTGGCACTGGTTTTTATGGCTTTCCTTTGCGTCTCATCTGGCGTGATTTTGTGACCAGGAACTGGCCTGCGAAAGCCCGGGGCCGCAAACTCAGTGTTCTGGGCTGTGCCTAAGTCCGGGTTTTGATCGCTCGATCCGATACCAGGCATGACCCATGTTAAACCTCCGCTATTCAGCCGCAAAACTGCAGGACGTGCGCCGCGGAGGCATCATCGGTGATGTGGACACCAGCGGGTCGATCAAAACCCCTGAGTTGGGAGCGATGCGCAAGATGCTCGACCGCACCGCAGCGCGCTTTGGCGTGACGCCCGATTGGATCGCAGCAGATACTGCCCAAGGCTCAACCGGCACTTTCGTTTGGCTAACACTCAAACGAAAGATCCTGCCGTTCATAGAAACGGTTTCATGACACCCAACCAAGTAAGGCGCAGCCACCGTGGTGTCGATGAGATGGCGGGCGTCTTTTTGATGCGCGGGACCTGTCATGCGCGCGTTACGAAATCGTCATGCAGATGATTCAAAACTGTCGCCGTTCTGTCGTTTGAGGGCTCTATCGAGCTCCCAACACATGGGGGCGATATGCTGCAAATCGATACGCTGACCAAGCGGTTCGGGGACAAAATTGCTGTGGATGCAGCAATGATCTCCGTAGATGCACCGACCATGATCGGAATTATTGGCCGGTCGGGTGCGGGCAAATCCACGCTTCTGCGCATGCTCAATCGTCTGAGCGATGCCACGGAAGGCACCATTGTCTTTCAGGGGCAAGAGATCACGGCGCTCAAAGGCGCGGCCAAGCGGGCCTGGCAATCGCGCTGCGCGATGATCTTTCAGCAATTCAACCTCGTGCCGCGCATGGATGTGGTCTCAAATGTGCTGCACGGCACGCTGAACCGGCGGTCGACCTTCGCGACCCTGTTCAATCTCTATCCGCAATCAGACATTCACAAGGCCATCGAAATCCTCGACCGGCTTGGCATTGCCGAACAGGCGCCCAAACGCGCCGAAGCGCTTTCGGGCGGGCAGCAGCAGCGCGTGGCGATCGCCCGAGCGCTGATGCAGGACCCCAAGATCATTCTGGCCGATGAACCCATCGCCTCACTTGATCCGATGAACGCACAGGTGGTGATGCAGAGCTTGCGGCGCATTCACGAAGAAGACGGGCGCATGGTGATTGCCAATCTGCACACGCTGGATACCGCGCGCCGCTATTGCGATCGCGTGATCGGCATGCGCGACGGGCGCATCGTGTTTGACGGCACGCCTGCGCAGCTCACGACCGGTGTGGCGCGCGACATCTACGGCGCGGGCGCGGATTTCTCTGAGGCCGCCACGTCGACCGAGATCGGCACCCTGAGCAGGCCGGAGGTGCGCGAAGCCGAGGCCTATGTCTGATCCTGTACACCCGCTGCCCGCATGGAGCGGGCCACCTTCAACCATCCTTCCTTCAACGCAACGGAGACGATCAATGAAAAAGACCCTTGTCATGGCGCTTGCTGCCACCACAGCCCTCAGCACGGGTGCCTTTGCCGAAGAGATCACCGAATTTCGCATCGGCATCCTCGGCGGCGAAAACGCGCAGGATCGGATGAACTCCTATCAATGCCTTGCCGACTACACGACCGAGGTGCTGGGCGTGGAAACCAAGCTCTTCGCGCCGGCCGATTACAACGGTGTCATTCAGGGGCTGCTAGGTGGAACGATCGACATGGCATGGCTGGGCGCATCCTCTTACGCCGCAACCTATCTGCAGGATCCCGACGCGGTGGACCCGGTCTTGATCAAAGTCAACGTGGACGGCTCCATCGGCTACCACTCCATCGGGTTTGCCCGCATCGACAGCGGCATCGCATCGCTCGATGACATGGAAGGCAAGGTGTTTGGGTTCGGCGATCCGAACTCCACCTCCGGCTACCTGATCCCCTCCATCGAAATCCCGCAATATAAGGACGGCGTGACTATGGAATCGGGCGAATATTTCGGTGAGGTCAAGTTCACCGGCGGGCATGAACAAACCATCGTGGCCGTCAATAACGGCGACATTGATGGCGGCGTGACCTGGGCCGATGCGCAGGGCAACTGGGAAGACGGCTACAATTCCGGCGCGCTGCGCAAGGCCGTCGATGCAGGGCTCGTCGATATGAACGAAATGGTGCAGATCTGGAAATCGAATGTCATTCCCGAAGGCCCTGTGGTGCTGCGCAAAGCACTGCCCGATGATGTACGCGCCACGATGACCGCTTTGGTCGATGGCCTGCATGAACGCGACGCTGACTGTGCTTACGGTGTGGCCGCTGGCGACACACTGGGCTTCCAGCCGGTGACCCATGACACCTACATTTCTATCGTCGAGGCGCGCAAAGCGAAAATCGGCGGCTAAGCCATTTATATGACGCAACCGGTGGCTCTGATCAGGGCCGCTGGTATTTCTTGGGGGCAGTATGGCGGACATTTCGATCACCGGCGCGCCGCAAAGCGTGGATAGCATCCAATCGAGTTATATGGCGCAGGTGCACCGGCGCAGGCTCTATGGCGGGCTGACGCTGTTGATCTTTGTCGTGCTGATGGTTTCGGGCTTCAACGTGGCCGACGACCGCAACGCGGGTGGGTTCTGGGACGGGCTGCACCAGATCGGGGATTACCCCGCCGATGTTCTGTCAGAAGCATGGGAAAAACGTGCTGATCTGCCTGGCCTCATCGCCAAGTACTTCCCCGCTTTGATCGAGACGATCAACATCGCCGCCGTGTCGACCCTGATCGGCGCTTTGGGCGGGCTGTTCCTGTCGCTTCTGGGCACGCGCGGGCTGGCCAAATGGCCGCGCATGATCCCTGTCTTTCGCCGTATCTCTGACATCATGCGCGCAGTGCCCGAGATAGTGATCGCTCTGATGCTGATTTTCGTGCTGGGCGGTGGGCCGGTGCCTGCGATGATCGCCATTGCCATTCACACCGCCGGCGCGTTGGGAAAGCTCTTTTCCGAGGTTTCTGAGAATGCCGATTTGAAACCTGTTGAGGGGTTGGCCTCCACCGGGTCCAACTGGTCCCAAAGGATGCTCTTGGGTGTCATGCCGCAGGTTGCGCCCAACTATATCAGCTACGCGCTTTTGCGCTTTGAGATCAACATTCGCGCCTCGGCGATCTTGGGCTTCGTGGGCGCAGGCGGTTTGGGCTACGAGCTGCGCAACGCCATGGCTTGGGGGCCCGGTCGGTTTGATGAGGCCGGCGCCATATTCATTCTGCTTTTCGGCACAATCGTCTTTTTCGATCAGCTGTCCAGCCACTACCGCAACCGACTGACAGAAGGGCAAGGGCATTGATGACCGCCGACCTATCGATGACGAAACAGGCGGCGGACCGGCTGTTTCAACGCAAACGTTTGATCGGCTTTGGCATCCCGGCGGTGATCGCCGTCTACCTTGTCTACATCTTCTTTGCTTTCGACCTGCCCGGCCTGGCGCAGCGGGCCAATCTCGACAATGCCGTCACGCTGGCCTCTGACAGTTGGTCCCACAAAGTGCATGTCACCCGCGACAACCGCTCTGGCGACATTCGCTATGCGGTGGAGGGCGAACGCAAGGGCGCTTACCCCGAAGGCCAACGGCCCGATTGGGTGTCCGGCGACGACATCATCACCATTGATCTGGGGGCCGACCATATCGTGCGCTATCTGCCCGACAACCGGACCGAGATCGACATCCCCGGCTTTTCGCTCATTGAAGTTCAGGCCGAGGGGCGCAGGCTTGTCAGCAACCTGCCCGAAGACCTGCCCAACTGGATTTCCGCTTCAGAACGCCGCATCGGTATCATCACGCCCGAGGGCCGCATCACGATGACAGGCGCCCGCACCGAGGTGTTCAACTACTTCCCGGGGTGGGAGCTTTTCTGGTTCACACTCGATAGCCCCTATCACGGCCAAAGCCTTGGCACGATCCTCTTCGGCGACCGTGTGGTGGCTGAGCGCTCCAACATCGCGGGTGCGTTGTCCGACTGGTGGAACAACGCGATGTGGCGGCACAAGGATGTGGCCTGGGCCATTGGTGAGACGATCCTGATGGCGTTCTTGGGCACCATGGGCGCGGCCATCCTTGCCCTGCCGCTGGCCTTTCTGGCCGCCAAACGGTTTTCGCCCTTCATGCTGCTGCGCGCCGCGACCCGACGCTTGTTTGATTTTGTTCGCGGCGTCGATGCCCTGATCTGGACAGTGGTTTTGGCCCGCGCGTTTGGCCCCGGCCCGCTCACCGGCGCTTTGGCCATTCTGATCACGGATACCGGCACCTTCGGCAAAATCTTCTCTGAGGCATTGGAAAACGTCGATGAGAAGCAGATCGAAGGCGTTTCTTCGACCGGGGCCAAACCCCTGCAACGCTACCGTTTTGGCGTGATCCCGCAGGTGGTGCCGGTGCTGCTGGCCCAGATCCTCTATTTTCTAGAATCCAACACAAGATCGGCCACCATCATCGGTGCCATCACCGGCGGTGGGATCGGTTTGATGCTGACCCAGGCGATCCAGACGCAGAAGGACTGGGAAGAGGTGGCCTATTACATCGTGCTGATCGTGGTTATGGTGATGGTCATGGATTGGTTCTCTGGCTGGCTGCGCGGCAAATTGATCGGGCGCAAGGAGTGATGGCAAAGCTGTCGGCGGACGCGCCCTTCATCCACCCGGACTGCGAGATCACCGACAGCACGTTCGGCGCCTTCACGGAGATCGGCAAAGGCAGCCGCGTGCAAAACTCGAGCTTCGGCGACTACAGCTATTGCGACCGCTTCGCCGATATTGCGAACGCCCAGATCGGCAAGTTTTCTAATGTCGCCGCCTTCGTCCGCATCGGGGCCACAGATCACCCGCTCAACACGGCGTCGTGCCATCATTTCCTCTATCGCTCTCATGACTATTGGGATGATGCCACGCGCGATGAGGCATTCTTTGCCCATCGCAAATCGCGCACCGCTCATATCGGCCACGACACGTGGATCGGCGCGGGGGCCATGCTCAAGCCTGAGGTGACGCTGGGACATGGTGCAGTTGTGGCCGCGGGCGCCATCGTCACAAAGGATGTGGACCCTTACGTGATCGTTGCGGGCAACCCGGCCAAACCGCTGCGCCGCCGCCAACCGCACGAGATTGCCGAGCGGCTTATCAAACTGGCGTGGTGGGATTGGACGCATGACATCCTCCGCAGCGCGCTCAATGACTTTCGAACTCTGAGTGCCGAAGCTTTTCTGGACCGCTATGAAGGCTGAGACGTGATGGTGTCGGAGTTTGGGCCGAGACGCATGATGGACGTCATTCATATCCAAGGGCTTCATTGGTCAACGCTTTTTGCAGCAAAGCCGTAGATATGAAACTATTGGTGCAACCAATCTGCGTGTAATTCGGCAAAGTACTTTTTGATGACTTTGTGGGTTTAGACGTATCGCTGCTACAGTCGCTGTCTGCGTGAACAAGGCGAGTGGCAAGCACGTCTTCGAGCGTTCTGTTGCTTGGGAGATTGAAGAGATTGTGGGCCGCCCGAGTGATGTACCACAAGGGCAGTGCCGGATCGGCTTGGCCGACCCTGCTAACGTGTGTTTTGTACCGGCCAGACTAAGCGTGGCCGCGTGAGTTTCCCAAAGTTGGTGTGCTCACGACAAACACCCTTCAAACCTACAAAAACCTAACTCCGCTGAGAGATTTCAACTCCTCGACATCTTGGTCATAGAGCCTCGTTAGATGCTCTCTTTCACTTTGTTCCCAAGGGTCATACGCCGGATACTCTTCGCTCCGCGGATACTTTTCTTGCAATTCAACGCGCTTTTCGATCAAGGCCGCTGGGCCGTAGCGCTGAATAACGTAGAGCATTTCTTTGATCGCTCTGTGGCTTGCGGATGGACGCGATCGACCACGCTTCGGGATCGCAAACTTGTTTACATCAACAGCGTCACCGCACAGATTTTGAAGAATTTTCTGAGACAGGTCGCCAAAGTCCTCATGTCGCCAAACGACAAGTTCGGAGTTTGGGAAAGCCTCTCGAACATCGCCTATGAACTTCTGCCAGTTTGGCGAAACAGAAATCACACCGCGCTTCATTTGTGCCTCGGTTACATGCCGTCGACCCTCAGATGAGCGGAGAAATTCAACGTATGAAGATGCGAAAAAATCCGCGTAGTTTCGAATAGCAATGTGGACCTCTGCCACCGGGTAAGGAATGTGGTTTGCAAATATGGGGATAAGCGGTTTTCGAAACCCATATAGTTTTCCCTTCCGAACACAGTGGCTGCTATGACCCGGCATGTTTTCATCGGACAGGATAATGCGTTCTCCCGCACCCGCTTCAATGCCGTGAAAAAACTCTTTTGAGATCTCACAAAGCGCCGCGTCACTGATAACAGTATCGTACCCTAGCCCCACGACGTCATAGCCATTTAACTGGCATGGGATCGTATAATCCTTGCGGGTCTTGCGGTGGTGTACATAGTGCACGCCTTGCTTCTTAAGCCGCCCGGCATTGCGCTTGAGGCGCCCTTGAATGAAGCTCGTCGCCGTTTTTTGAACGCCCCCATGGACAATCACGTAAGGCAGCTGATCGCTGAGCGCCATTCTCAGGAGGCCTTTTGCAACGCGAGTGCCTGAACCGCGCCAATGTCAGCGATCTCGTCGCAAAATGCGGTCCAGCCGTCGCGCGCGCGCAGCTCAGCGATCTTCGCTCTGTGCCAGTCGCAAGCAGCCATGTGAAGACGCGCGAGCTCAGCATCCTGCAGCAGTTTATCTACTTCCGCGCGCAAAGCCGGAACGATTGGGCGCAGACTTTCGTCTTTCGCCAAATTGTAGTTCATGTTCTTCCAATAGGTGATGCCCTGATCTTCCGCGGTGTGGTTCACACGTCCGCGGTCTCTTTTGACTAGAAAACTCTCGACCGATCGCACGGCGTAGTGATGCAGGCGAACCAGATCATGGGCGAATGTATCTGCCGCTTTCCATCCCTTTTGAAAGTAGGATGCGGGCATTGGTTGGCCGCCCCCGTCAACCCATGTCACAGAGCTGTCGTCGCCGTTAAATTCCGGGCAGTGGATTTTGAGTTTCTTTAAACGGTCGTTGTTGCGCACCAGCGTTTTTAACCCGCGCGCCCGATAGTTTGGGAACTTCCCTTCCTCGCAGCAATGCACGAATTGATCGATCATGAAGTCATCGCGATACGCCACGTGTCCGCTGTTTCCAAAGAGTTTCCAGCAGGTAGAGACCGCATCCGCATGTCCGATAGCGGCGAAAAGATCGTCCAAATGCCCCTCACCCACGCGAACATTCAAAAACTCATCGCAGTCCAAACACATCAGCCAGTCAGCCGCCTTGTAGGCCGCCTCGCTCCTGGCCGCCTTTAGTGCCGCCCTTTGCGGTCGTCCGCCCGCTTTGAATGCATTTTTGCGGTGTTTGGCGAGGCCCATTTCCTCAAGTCGCATGGCAATGCGATCGGTGCCGTCATCACAGTCATTGGTGTAGATCAGAAAATCTGAGAACCCGATGACACGGTTGAAGGCCACCCATTCCAACATAAAGGGGCCCTCATTTTTCATGGTCGTGACGGCAACGCAATTTTGCGCGGATGCGCCTCCCAAACGCGTGGGTGTCAGCCGGTTTAGGGAGGCTGTCTTACTCGCTGTTTTGATCAATTGGGAGACGTCGCGTCGCGTCTCCTCTACAGCCTCAACGGAAAGCCCGCCTGCATCTTCGGGCTCATACTCTTCGGCTGACTCGGGCTCTTGGAGTACTGAAGCGT
This sequence comes from uncultured Roseovarius sp., assembly GCA_937884705.1. Taxonomy (GTDB): domain Bacteria; phylum Pseudomonadota; class Alphaproteobacteria; order Rhodobacterales; family Rhodobacteraceae; genus Roseovarius. The sequence continues at coordinate 9,916 of CAKZYL010000164.1, forward strand.
CCTCCGCTTTGAGACGTTCCAACTCGGACATGTGACGTGCGAAGCGCTCTTCGAACGCGTCAAGAAGCGTCTCATGTCGATGTTCCATGAGATAGCGAGAGATCGACCGACGGTACCAATTGATGTTTTTGCGCGCCCGGTAGATCCGATAAAAATCTTGTTCCGTGAGGTCATCAAAGATGGCCTGCGTCATAATGGGTTTCAGCAAATTCGCATTCTTCAGAAAGAGCGCCGACTTGTGAGAGGAATGCCAACATTTAAATGAACGAACGTTGTGGCCCGTGAGACGCGCCGCATGAAGGGGATCCACAGAATGGTAAGGGTCATAGAACAGGTTCACCTGACCATGACCTGAAATCGTCTCGGCTGCGTCTGCAAGAGGGAGCGTCCAGTCCTGCCGCTGACCAAATTTGTATCTCGTTTCCCAAGGCACGATGTCAGGATCAAGGGTGGTCTGCGGATTGAACGCAAGGACATGCGCACCTGGGGCAAACGACGCATAGGTCAGCGCGCCGTAGGCGCCCATCGAGACGCCGGCAAAGACCACGCGTTCGTACCCGTTGAAAAACCCACGTTCTGCGAGCTCGCGGAACTGTTCGATGAGGCCAGCGTCGCGATACCAGTCTTTGACATGTGCCATGATGCCCAGATGGCAAAGACCTTCGTCTCGGGCAAATTTGAACGCCCAGGGGTCCCGATGCAGGCTCTCATCGTCCACATTGGACAGGTTATCGAACGTCACCAAAAGCCGGTCACTCTGTCGTTTTACGAAAACAAGCGAGTGGCGGATGCCCGTTTTTAGAAAGCCCTCGCCTTCCGTCGAAGGGTTTAACTCATCCAACCAAAGAGGCGTGCGTTGAGCGGAACTTTCGTTGCTCTGGTCCATTTTCTTGCCTGTATTGATCCCGCTTAAGCGGCGTTGAGATGAATCTAATGGTCTGATTTAACGCCGCAACACATTTTTTGTTAGAAACCCCAATAATGATTAAAGGTGAGTCTAAGAGAACATCTCAGGCGCCAGCCATGGTTCGAATTCCTTGCTGCGCATCCCCGACATTCGCGACTGCGCAGAAATCCTGCGGCGTGAGCTGAGCGCAGACCTGCGCGGGACGATGGACCGATCACTCCTTTGCGGGACGACGCGGCAGTTCGCTGCAGCTGCGCGGATGTCTCACTTGATGCCAAATGCGGACATCTTCAACATGCTCTGATAAGAGCTGTGGTGTTGCGTCATTGTCCGGGCCGAAAGACTTGAAATGATCATTACTGTTGCTGTGTCTGGATATCGGTCTCTCCGAAACCTGATTTTGCCACTTGCGCCATTGACCATAATCACCGGCGGCAATGGGTCATCTATCCTGCTCTTTTGGGTGCCGCTTGCAACCTCGCCTTGGATCCGATGCTGATTTTTCCTGCTGAACCTCGACCTGCAAGGCGCCGCGGTCGCGACGGTGCTGGCGCGACGTGGCACGTTTGCTTGGGCTTGATGACGTCTTTCGCGGCAAGACGCGCGGCTCTCAGCAATGCGCTGTTGGTGTCA
>CAKZYL010000165.1 GCA_937884705.1 uncultured Roseovarius sp.
GGACGTAGTTGCCCCCATGAAAGCCTTTTTGGAGGACGCGGGCGTGAGCGTGGTCGCAGAGCTGAGCTTTGGTGAGCGCGATGACCGCCGGGTTGCGCGTATCTCCGAGGCTTCGACACAGGAGGCCATGGACGAAGCCGGGCGAGCCGACGGGGTGGAAGCTGTGTTTGCCAGCTGCACCAATCTGCGCAGCTTCGGCGTGATTGACGCGGCCGAAAAACAATTGTCCCGCCCGGTTGTCAGCTCCAATTCGGCCCTGCTATGGCACCTTGCGCGCCTCTCCGGCGTGACAGATATCCCGGGCCCGGGGCAACTTTTTAAACTTTGAAAGACGAACGCATGTCGACCATGTCTTACCGCGTCGAGCTCGATGGTGTGCGTGGGCTGACTATTCTCGGCATCGTCATGTTTCACCTGGGCTTTCCCAGCCTCGCGGGTGGATTCGTCGTGATTGACGTGTTCTTCGTGCTCTCAGGGTATCTGATATGCGGGCAGGCCTATCTGAAGCTTTTGGAAGGCAATTTCTCAGCCACTGATTTCTTTGCGCGAAGAATTCGGCGGCTGGCACCTGCCTATGGCCTGTGCTTTTTGGTGGCTGCTCTCATGGCCAACGCGTTTTTCCTGCGCTCAGAACTGCAAATGGTGGCCGAAAACCTGCTGGGCGCCATAACATTTACGAACAATTTCAATTTGATGGGGTCGGCGGGGTACTTTGCCGGGCCCAATACAGAAAACCCGTTTCTGCATACGTGGTCGCTCTCGATAGAAGAGCAATTCTACATTGTGATGCCGCTCCTGATTTTGCTCTTCATGCGCAGCGCACGGGCCTTTGTCTGGGTGCTGGGTATCGTGTTTGCGGTCTCGCTTGCGCTCAATCTCTTCACCACCGATCAAATCTACACCAAGGATGAGCGCTATTTCTCGACGCTCTATCGGATCTGGGCGGTCGCGGCGGGTGGGCTTGCATTTCTCATGATCCATCACGGGCTGGTGCCGCGGCGGATCAGAGGTCTCGCCTTCGCGGGTGCTCTGATGATCCTTGTGCCGATTTTTGTCTTTGACAGCAGTTATCTGTATCCCTCCTGGATCACGATTTTGCCCGTGGGTGGCACGCTTTTGATGCTGTTTTACGGTGACCCTGGCCACAGCCTGACAGGCCGGGCCTTTGCGGTGCGCCCGATGGTCTATCTCGGGAAAATCACGTACGGCACCTATCTGTGGCACTGGCCTCTCATCGTGGCGGTGATCTATTACGGCACGCATATGACCGATGTCGTCCGGTCGGTGATTTTGATCGTGTCCTTCATCCTTGGTGCGCTCTCATATCACTTTGTCGAAACGCCGTTCCGCGCTGTCTCGGTCAAGAACAAGGGCAAATTGTTTGTGTTCTTCGCGGTGCAAACCGCGGTGCTACTGGCCTTGGTATTCTACATCTTTCACCAATCCGGCAAAGCGGACGCGGATGAAGCGCCGCGCATCTCAGCGCTGAAAGAGCAAGTCGACAAGACACATGACCGATGGGATTTGTGCTGGGATCGGATGTCGGCGGACACCTTCTGCCGCATGGGGGTCGAAAAGGACGCGCCAGATTTCTTTGTGTGGGGCGACAGCATGGCCAACAGCGCGGTGCCCGCCTTTGACGCCTATGGGCGCGCGCGGGGCGAGGCGGGCCGGTTGGCCACGGCACCGGGATGCGCCCCGATAGATGGCGGGGCGCCAGATACCGATTGCCTGGCGGTGAACGCGGCCGTGCTCGATTACATCGAAACGCGCGAGCCCATGGATGTGTTTTTGCTGTCGAGCTGGTCCTATCTTGCGGAAGGGATGGGCCATTTTGGCACTGTTCCAGGGGAGGTGCCCATGCTTCTTGATGATGGGACCACGGCGCCTGAAAACTTCCCCGAATTCATGAAACGGCTTGAGATGACCCTTGAGCGGATCAGCCCGAGGCACAACGTCGTTATCATCCAGAGCTTTCCGAAATACAAAACGTCGATCCCCAAGGCGATGTTGCGCAATCTTCGCTTTGGCGCGCAGTTGCCAGTTGAGACGCGGGAAAACTATGATGCCCGAGAGACCCGCACCAATAAGGCGCTTGAGGCGCTGGCGTTGAAATACGGGGCCACACTCCTTTCGCCTCAGGACATGCTGTGTGAGAAGGGCACGTGCATTTATGAAATAGATGGTTTGCCGCTTTACTCCGACTCTTTGCATCTCAGCGAGAGGGGCAACGCATTTCTGCTGGAGATGCTCTTTGACGTGATGGGACAGGAAAGAGATGACCAATAAACCGTTCCGACCGGCGACAATCGCGGCGCAAGCGGGCGGCGCCAAGGGGGCAGGTGGCGCTGTTGTTCCCGGGGTGGAAGTGGCCACGACCTTTGCTCGCAATGCAGCCTATGAGCTGACCGGCGATGGCAGCTATGGGCGCGATCGAAATGCCACGGTCGCCCAGGCCGAAGAGGTCTTGCGGCAATTGGAAGGGGCGGCCGAGACGCGCCTCTTCGGCTCTGGCATGGCGGCGGCCGCGGCCGTATTTCAAGCCCTGCCAAATGGCGCGCGGGCTGTCGTGCAAGCCGGGATCTACTGGGGCGTGACCCATTGGCTCGCCGGGTTTTGTGCCAAACGCGCGATCACGTTGGACACGGTTGATGCCGCAGATCCTACCGCCATAAAGGCAGCCCTTGCCGATCCGGCGGATCTTGTCTGGATCGAAGTGCCCTCGAACCCGTGGATCAAGATCGCCGACATCGCCCGCGTGGCAGAGCTTGCCCACGCGGCAGGCGCTTTGCTGGCGGTGGATGGCACGGCTGCCACCCCGGTTTTGACCCAGTCACTGGCCCTTGGCGCTGACATTTCGATGCATTCGGGCACCAAGGCCATCAACGGGCACAGCGACGTTATCGCCGGGGTTTTGTCCTGCCGACAGCCTGAGTTGCCGCTCTGGCGAGATATCTGCGCGCAAAGGGCCGAGGCCGGGGCGCTGCTTGGGCCAATGGAGGCATGGCTGCTGATGCGCGGCATGCGCACCCTGCCATTGCGGATCGAGCGGATGTGCGCCACGGCTCAAAAAGTGGCTGCAGCGATGCACGCGCATCCATTCATCGAAACAGTCTGGTATCCCGGTCTTTCTGATCATCCCGGGCACGAGCTTGCACAAAAGCAGATGTGCGGTGGAGCAGGCTATCTGATGTCTGTGCTGATCAAAGGCGGTGCGGACGACGCGCTGGGCGTTGCCGGGCGCCTTCAGCTCATTCATCGCGCCACATCGCTTGGCGGGACGGAAACGCTTGTTGAGCACAGGGCGACCGTAGAGCCGCAATCTGGCATTCCGGGCAATCTGCTGCGGCTCTCCATCGGTCTGGAAGATCCTGAGGATCTGATCGCCGATCTCGATCAAGCGCTGCGGGATTAAGACCCGTTTTCCAGCCGGGCGATCTCCGCTCGGAGCCCGCTGCGCAACGCTTCTGCAAAACGATTTAACCGATCGAGGCGCCGGTCATCGGCGTGCCGGATCAGGTAGAAGCTTCTGGTGATGCTGATCTCACCTGCCAGAACTTTGCGGAGGCCCGGATAGGCGGGCAGGGCAAAATCATGGGCAATGCCGATGCCCGCGCCCTGACGGATCCAATTGAGCTGAACCGACGCCGAGTTGGAGGTGAGCGCGACATCCTGCAGGCCGGCCTCAGTGAGATAGTCCAGCTCTTTGTCAAAGATCATGTCCTGAATGTAGCCCACCACGCGATGCCCCTTGAGATCCTCCACCTGCGCGATGGGCGCGTGCGCCGCGAGATAGACGTCACTCGCGGCCAGGTGCAGTTGATAATCTGAGACCTTTTGCACGGTCAGCCGCCCGGCGCTGGGTGGGCTGACGGCGATCACCATATCCGCCTCACGCCGTGTCAGATTGACGATGCGGGGCAGGGCGAGGATCTGGATCTCAAGCTCCGGGTTGGCCTTGCCAATCGCTGCGCAGACCTGCGGCAGCAGGAAATTCGCCGCCCCGTCCGGTGCCCCGATGCGGATTTGGCCGGACAATCCCGCCGTCGGCCCGGCCAGCTCTTCTGCGGCGTCCTCCATCGCTTGTTCAGCGCGAATGGCTGGCGCCATCAACCGTTGACCTGCATCCGTCAGCGCGTAGCCGTTTTGCGATTTCGCAAAAAGCGCGGCCCCGTATGCGGCCTCCAAGCGGGCAATCCGCCGCCCTACCGTGGCGGGATCCATGCGCAGGTTTTGCCCGGCCCGAGAGAGGGTCTCGGCACGGGCCACGGCCAAAAAGACTTTCAGATCATCCCATTGCGGGTGCATGAATGGCCTCGCATGTGGTCTTGCAAAATTGCATGATGCTTTTGGGCAATTACCTCTTTTACCGATATTTGTGCAAGATATGATGATGCCAAAGTTTGCCCAACATTCGCAGAGAGGTCCCCAATGTCCGAACTCACCCATTTCATCAACGGCGCGCAAGTCGACGGCACGTCCGGTCGGTTTGACGACGTGTTCAATCCCGCCACCGGCGAAGTGCAATACCAATGCCCGATGGCCAGTGCCGCTGAGACGGCGGACGCGATTGAGAAGGCCGCAGAAGCGCAGGTTGCCTGGGGTGCCACGAACCCGCAGCGCCGAGCGCGGGTGATGATGGCCATGGTCGGCCTGATGCACCGCGACATGGACAAGCTGGCCGAGGCGCTGAGCCGCGAGCATGGCAAGACCCTGCCGGACGCCAAGGGCGATCTGCAGCGTGGTCTCGAAGTGATCGAGTTCTGCATCGGCGCGCCGCACCTTCTGAAGGGCGAATACACCGATGGCGCGGGCCCGGGCATTGATCTTTATTCCATGCGCCAGCCTCTGGGTGTCGTGGCCGCGATCATGCCGTTCAACTTCCCCGCCATGATGCCGCTCTGGCATGTGGGCCCGGCGCTCGCCTGCGGCAACGCCGTGGTTCTGAAGCCGTCGGAGCGTGATCCGTCTGTGCCACTCATGCTCGCGGAGCTTTTCGTTGAGGCAGGCCTGCCAGCGGGCTGTTTCCAGGTGGTCAATGGTGACAAAGAAGCGGTGGACACGCTTCTGGATCATGACCTGATCGGTGGCGTGTCCTTCGTGGGCTCGACCCCGATTGCGCAATACATCTACGCCCGCGCCACCGCGAACGGCAAGCGCGCCCAGTGCTTTGGCGGCGCGAAAAACCATCTGATCGTTATGCCCGACGCCGATATGGATCAGGCTGCTGACGCGCTTGTCGGTGCTGGCTTCGGCGCGGCAGGCGAACGCTGCATGGCGATCTCTGTGGCCGTGCCTGTTGGTGAAGAAACCGCTGACCGTCTGATCGACAAGCTTGTCCCGCGCATCGAAAAGCTGAAGGTCGGCCCCTACACGGCAGGCGATGACGTGGACATGGGGCCGGTCGTCACCGGGGCCGCCAAACAGCGCATCATGGGACTGATCAACAAAGGTGTGGAAGAAGGCGCGGAGCTCGTCGTCGACAACCGTGACTTCTCTTTGCAGGGCTATGAAGACGGCTTCTTTGTCGGCCCGCACCTCTTCGACAAGGTCACGCCGGACATGGAGATCTACCGCCAAGAGATCTTCGGTCCGGTCCTCTCGACCGTGCGTGCGGGCTCCTACGAGGAGGCCATCGGTCTCGCGATGGACCACGAATATGGCAACGGCACCGCGATCTTCACCCGTGACGGGGATACGGCGCGCGATTTTGCCAGCCGGATCAACATCGGAATGGTGGGCTTCAACGTGCCGATCCCGGTGCCGCTCGCCTATCACACCTTCGGCGGCTGGAAGAAATCCATGTTTGGCGATCTCAACCAGCACGGGCCTGACAGCTTCAAGTTCTACACCCGCACCAAGACTGTGACGGCGCGCTGGCCCTCGGGCATCAAGGAGGGTGGCGAGTTCAACTTCAAAGCCATGGACTAAACGCCTTTTGAGACCTAGCCTGACCGGGGCGCAGCCAAGACGCTGCGGCCCGGTTTTTTGTTTGGGAGGGCAAAACATGTGGCCCGATACGCGAATTTGCGAATTGCTTGGGATCGATCATCCGATCCTGCTGGCGCCCATGGCGGGCACAACATCCCCTGAAATGGTGGCCGCCGTGTCCAACGCGGGCGGGCTCGGCAGCCATGGTTGTGCGACGATGGCCCCCGACAAACTGAAAACAGAGATGGCCGCGATCCGAGGACTGACCAATCGCCCTGTCAATCTCAACTTCTTTTGCCACGAACCACCTCAGATGGATGAGGCCCATCACAAAGGCCTGCTGACCGCGCTTGCGCCCCACTACAAGGCTGCGGGCATTGAGGCACCTAAGGACATGCCGGTGCCCGAATTTGCCCCTTTCGGGTCCGCGCATCTGGATTTGCTGCTGCGCCACCCGCCTTCTGTGGTCAGCTTTCATTTCGGCCTGCCCGAGGACACCGCGGTGGCTGCACTCAAAAAAGCGGGTACGACGATACTGTGTTCTGCCACCACGGTGGAAGAGGCGCGGTGGCTTGAGACGCGGGGCGTGGATGCCATCATCGCGCAGGGCTGGGAAGCTGGCGGACACCGCGGCGTGTTTCTGGACCTCGACAATGACGCGCAGGTCGGGCTTTTCGCCCTGCTTCCGCAGGTGGTGGACGCGGTTGACGTCCCGGTGATTGCAGCCGGGGGTATCGCTGATGGGCGCGGCATTGCGGCGGCCTTCGCATTGGGTGCATCCGCCGTACAGATTGGAACGGCATTTATCACCACGACTGAAACGCGCTCGCATGGGCGGCACCAGAAAGCCGTGGAAAACGGTCATGATAGCTCGACCCGGATCAGCCGCTCGGTTTCGGGCAGGCCTGCCCGCACCCACCGCACCGATTGGATCGATGCGGTCGCCAGCGTTGACGCGGCACCTTTTCCGATGATGTATCACTATGCACGTCCCTTGCAGACGGCAGATGGGGACAGGCATCAGTTTTCACTTTACGGTCAAAGCGCGAACCTGGCCCCGGCCGGCAGTGCCGCAGAGCGCCTGCAGCATCTGGTTGAGGACGCCTCTGCGGTGATGCGCTGAGCCACGATTTCTTTCAAAGAAATCGGTGCGAAGTCTTTGTAAGACTTCGCTGCCCTCAAACGTTGGCATCCTCTGGTAGAAGCTGAAACAGTTCAGACAGCCATGGCATCCGCTCCACAGACGGCCGGATCGCGCGTTCGTGGATCAAGCGGCGCATCGTGGAACTGACCGGGGCCACCACTTGCTTGGGTGTGGCCTCGGCCGTGAAAATGGACAGGTAGCGCGAAAACGTCTTGCCCGGAAACGGCGCCAGGGTGATCTGACGATGAAAGCGGCGGGCGCGCATGTAGTTGAGAGGCGTTGCGATGGTCCAGCCATCCCCGTCGGCCACCATACTGAGCAGCGACTGATTGCTCTCAAACTCGAACCGCGACGGGATTTGCAGGCGCAGACGCCGCAGGTGCTGTTCGATCTGGGTGGCGATGATCTGGTTGGAGGAATAGCGCAAAAGGGGCAGGGGCGGCGTATTGCTCAGGAAGGCTTCCGGTGCATCTTTAGCCTCAGACGGCAGCACGAGAACAAAAGGTTCCTTCAGAAGAGGCAATTCCTGAATGTTCTCAGACATGAATTGCGGACGGGCGGCGATGCCGACATCGACCTCTTGGTCGCGGATCATGTCCAATATCTCATGGCTGGGCCGTGTCAGATGGCGAAATTGGCATTTCGGCATCCCGGCTGCGAGCGCGCGCGCCAGCTCTGGGCCGATCTCACTGTCGAAATCCTCTACCATGGCCAATGACATGGCGCGCGTGTCGATCAGATCGCCACTTTGGGCCTCCATCTCGGCCCTGCGCAGGATCCGCATCGCCTTGTCGACATGGCTGTAGAACACGGCACCGGCGGAGGTCAGACGCATCGGACGCCGCGTGTGATCAAAAAGCGTGACCCCCAGCGTGTCTTCCAAACTGCGCAGGTGATGCGAGACGGTGCTCACAGATAGGCCTGCCTCTTCTGCGGCATCTTGCACGGCACCGGTACGGGCCGTGAGCAAGAAGGCATCAAGCCACTTCAGACTGAGTTTCGAGGTTTTCATTTTGAGGCACCATCCGCGCACATGTCTTGCATGATAACCCTCTGATAGGGTGGACAAAACCACCCATGCTTGTCGTCACCCTTCGGCATCGCCATTTGAAACAGTCTTTGAGGAAATCGCACTTGATATGCTTTGCACCAGGTTGCTGATCCCGGATGGCACAGCACCCATGGTCGCGACACTCAAACCAGCGGCCATGGCGCTGTCAACGATCCAATCAACCGTGGCGGCGCCATCCTCATCGCGCAGAAATTGTTCGATTTTTTGAAGTCTTGAGACGCAGCCGATCGAACCAGATTGTACTGTCGCATCCAAACCCCGCACGCTGTTTGGAACAACTACTAGTCAATAATTCGGGCTAAAATGTGGCTTACAACTCGGGGCCTTAGCCGATTGGCGGTTAGCTGCCGATCAATGAAAGCTGAGCAACAATATCGGCCGCCACGCTCAGGAGCCCGGTCTCTGCCAATATGGCTGCGGTGACCGCCAGACCCACTATACCGGCTGTCAAAACAACCCAATCAACGGTCACCGCTCCATATTCGTCTTCAACAAAGACTGTCACTCGTTTCATACTACTCTCCAGCCCGGCATGGGCCGCACTCTTTACACCACCGTCCTGAGGGGAGGACGACTTTGACAAAACTTGTGTCAAATTAAGACTTGGTTCCTGTTCAATTGTGACAAAATCATGGCGGGCTTTGCATTTCGTCAAATTGGTGCCCTGCCTTTGTGAAGCCGTTCACCGAGCAGCAACAATCGCCCCTTGGCAGAAGGGTTGCAGACAGATCAGAAACGCATCCCTGTCAAAAAGCCGTGATCATGGTGAATCACCGTTTACCTTTCCGGGATGAGCCCTCTTGGGCTGAAACGCAGAACCAGGATTAAAATGATCCCCATGGTAAACAGGCGCATATGAGCGGCGCTTTCCAGCAGATGGGCTTTTATCGCGCTGCCTTCGGGCAGGCTTGCGGTAATCGCCTCCATCAGAAACAAACCCATCGGCTCAACCTGTACCCAAAGAAACCAGATCAGGAACCCACCCAGCACAGCACCCAGGTTGTTGCCCGACCCTCCGACGATGACCATGACCCAGATCAAGAAGGTAAATCTCAACGGCTGATAAGAGGTGGGTGTCAATTGCCCATCCAGCGTGGTCATCATCGCGCCCGCAAGACCACAAATGGCAGACCCAAGTATGAAGATCTGCAAATGACGTGCAGTGACGTTCTTGCCCATGGCGCGCGCTGCGGTTTCGTTATCGCGAATGGCGCGCATCATGCGCCCCCAAGGCGATTTCAGCGCCATCTGCGCCAAAACCAGAATGAGGATCAGCACAGCAGCAAAGAGGATCGAATAGCTCAGCTTCACAAAGAGCGAGGAGGCCGTCACTGGATCAAGGCCCAGACGTTCGGCGCGCTCCAGGAAGTCCGCACTTTGTTGGAGATCCACCTCATAGGGGACGGGGCGGGGCAGGCCCACGACATTCTTCACGCCGCGCGCCAGCCAGTCCTCGTTCTTCATCATCGCCAAAATGATCTCAGCGATGCCCAGGGTCGCAATGGCGAGGTAATCTGATCGCAGGCCAAGGGCGGCCTTGCCGATGATCCAAGCTGCACCGGCTGCCAGAAGGCCGCCCACCGGCCAGGCCACAAGGATCGGCAACCCCAGCCCCCCCAGATACCCTGTCGCTGCGGGATCCACATCTTCTACGGCGTCGACGCCCGGATCAAAAACCTCGCGATAGAGAAAGAAACCGCCCACCAGAATGATGAGTGTGAGCAAGGCGCGTAACCGCGACGGCTTCATGCGTCGGTGGACCAATATCGCGGCAACGACCACGCCTGCACCGGCCAGCAATCCCGCCAGAACGCGGATCCCGCCCGCGGCCCAGGCCTCATTGGTGGGCGGCATGGACACCAGAACAGCGGCCAGCCCACCAAGCGCCACAAACCCCATGACACCCACATTAAAGAGCCCGGCAAACCCCCATTGCAGGTTCACACCGAGTGCCATGATCGCGGAGATAAGCCCCATATTCAGGATCAAAAGCGCGGTGTTCCAGCTTTGCATCACGCCGGTCAGAACGATCAGGAAGGCGACAAAAGCAAAGAGCGCTGTGTTGCGGACCGTCTCTTTCATACCGCTTTTCCTTTGAACAGTCCGGTGGGTTTGAACAACAGCACAATGAGCAAAATCACGAAACTGACCGCAAACTTGTAGTCCGTGCTCAGAAGCTGCACGAGGCCCACAGGCTCTAGGTTTTCCGGCAGAATATACCCCAGCACTTTTTTCCAGGCATAGGTGATGAACACCTCGGAGAAGGCGATCACGAACCCGCCTGCAATGGCGCCGATTGGATTGCCCAAACCACCGACAATGGCGGCGGCAAAAATTGGCAGCAAGAGCTGGAAATACGTAAATGGCTTAAAGCTTTTGTCGAGCCCGTAAAGCGTGCCGGCAATGGTGGCCAGAGCGGCAACAAGAAGCCAGGTCACCATGACCACCCGATCCGGGTTGATGCCCGACAAGAGCGCCAGGGCTTCATTGTCGGAATAAGCGCGCATGGACTTGCCTGTGCGCGTGCGGTTGAGAAACCAAAAGAGGAACACCACCACAACGACAGCGGTGATCACGGTGATCCCCTGAGATGTCTTCAGCGCCAAGCCTTCCCGCAGCCCCGTCATGTCGCGGAACCCCCGCGCGGAGATGATAAAGCGTTCTCCATCTGCGAAACGCTGATCACCTGGCCCGATGACAAACCGCACCAAACCGTTGAGGACAAACATCACCCCGATGGACACGATGACCAGGATCACGGGCTTGGCTTTTTGAACGCGGTAGAACTGATAGACCGCTTTGTCCGTGCCCAGCACCAACAGGGCGCATCCTGCTATGCCTATCGGCAGCGCCAAGAGGGCCGTGGGCAACCCAAATGGCAAACCAACCCCGATGGATTGCAGCCACCATGTGGCCAGAATGGTGACCATGGTGCCAAACGCCATGGTGTCGCCATGGGCAAAGTTTGAAAACCGCAAGATGCCGTAGATCAATGTGACGCCAAGCGCGCCCAAGGCCAATTGACTGCCATAGGCAATCGCCGGGATCAGGACGAAATTCGACAGCGCGACGATGGCGTTCAAAAAGTCCATATCAGTGCCTCATGCGATGGCCGGTTGGGTGCCACGGACGCACTGACCTTGTGGAAACTCAAAGGGTTTGGTGGATTGCTGTCCTTCGCCACGCGCTTCGCCATCCGCAGCAATCAGCACTTCGCTGTCATCGCGCAGCATATAGACAATGGCCTCGCCGAATTTGCGCGTTGCGACGTCTTCATCAAATCGCGCGCCCGCCTGACGCAGAACAACGGGCGTCCAGCGGCTCGATGCGCCATTGGCCAAAACAAACTGCCATGCCTCACCCGCGTCATTGGTCATCGTACAGTTCCAGATGAAGGCGCCGGCGAGAGAGGCGACGAAAGCGTCATGGCTGACAACCGGGGCGGTCGGTTGATCAGAGCTGTTTCCTCCGCCAAAGCAGGCCGCCAAAAGCATCGGGGCCATAAGGCCAAAAACGGCATGTCTCATCTGTGTCATCCCCCAAGAAAACTTTTTCTGACCTTTGGATCTGACAGCAACTCTCTGCCGCTGCCGCTATAGGCATTGCGCCCCTGAACCAGAACGTAGCCCTTGTCGGCAATTTCCAGGGCTTGGCGCGCATTTTGTTCAACCATCAGAACCGACAGGCCCGTGCGGCTGATCTCGATGATACGGTCAAAGAGCTCATCCATCACGATGGGGCTGACCCCGGCTGTCGGTTCATCCAGCATCAGCACCTTGGGCTCTGTCATGAGCGCCCGGCCCACGGCCACTTGCTGACGCTGACCGCCAGACAGCTCTCCGGCAGGTTGCCCACGTTTGTCTTTTAAGATTGGGAACAGCTCGTAGACTTGAGACATGGTTTTCGAGATGTCGTCTGTGCGAATGAACGCGCCCATCTCCAGGTTTTCCTCCACGGTCAGGGAAGTAAAAATGTTCGCCGTCTGGGGTACAAACCCCATGCCCTTGGCCACCCGGGCCTGTGGTGTCAGCGACGAGATATCTTCGCCCTTCAGTCGCACCGAGCCTTGCCGCAGATGAAGCATGCCAAACACGGCTTTCATCGCTGTCGATTTCCCCGCGCCGTTTGGCCCGACGATGACTGCGATCTCACCGGGTTCGACCGCGATGGTGCATTCATGCAGGATATCTGGACCAGAGCGGCCATAGCCCCCTGTCATTGTTTTTCCTATGAGAAATGGCTCAGTCACGGATGCGCAATTCCTCGAGGCCCTCGCCGTGACGTGTCCGATGAAACGGCGTGGTGTCCTTGGCCACCTCAAAGGTCATGCCGCCTCCGATGGATCCGACAGAGATGCTCATGCCTTTTTCTTTTCCATTACTTTGTACGTGATCTTGTCCGTCGTCTTGTCCTTGTGTTTCAAACCGGTGCCCAGATACGCCTCTATCACCTGCTCATTGGCCTTGATTTCTCCCAAGGTGCCTTCGGCAAGCTTTTTGCCCTCGGCCATGCAGATGACGGGGTGGCAAATGCGTTCAATGAAATCCATGTCGTGCTCAATGACCACAAAGGTATAGCCGCGTGCCCGATTGAGCGATTTGATCGCATCGGCAATGGTATTGAGAAGCGTGCGGTTCACGCCCGCACCGACCTCATCAAGAAACACGATGCGCGCGTCCACCATCATCGTGCGGCCCAATTCCAGCAGCTTTTTTTGCCCGCCCGAGACCTGACCAGCTTTGTGATCTGCCAAGTGTTCGATGGTAAGAAACTCGAGCACTTCGTCGGCTTTGGCCCGCAGGGCGCGCTCTTGGTCGGCGATGCGTTTGCGGCCGAACCAGGTGTTCCAAAGTTTCTCGCCCGATTGCCCACCCGGGACCATCATCAGGTTCTCCCGGCAGGTCATAGAGGCGAATTCGTGGGCGATCTGGAACGTCCTGAGCAAACCTTTGTGAAAGAGCTCATGGGGCGGCAGGCCGGTGATGTCTTCTCCGGCCATCAACACGCGGCCCGAGGTCGGCGGCAAGACACCGGCAATCACATTGAAAAGCGTCGTCTTTCCCGCACCATTGGGCCCGATGAGACCGGTGATAGAGCCTTCCTCGATCTCCATAGACGCACCATCAACGGCGTGGAACCCACCGAAGTGTTTGTGCACGTCTTCAACGACGATCATTACCTGCCCCCAAAAAATAGCGTCAGCCCCGGCAAATTGAGCCGGGGCTGAAATGTATCGTTGTCACATGATCAACGGTATTGTGCTGTGGTGATCTTGCCGCCTTCAAAGACGATTTCACGGTAGTTGCCTGCGCTTTCCCCAGGCCCGATCAGCTCAACGGCCGTTGCGCCGACATAGTCAACGTCCCCGCCCGATGCCAAAATCTCAAGTGCTTTGGCCAGCTCACCGGGGAAAATCTGCTCTCCGGGGGCGTTGGCCACATCCATCACGTGATCTTTGTAGTCTCCTGGCTCGACAGAGCCTGCCGCCTGCATGGCCAGCATGATCAATGCGGCCGCATCATAGCTTTCCTTGGAGAACGGCGAGGTGCCGTCAAA